>JAKSJE010000059.1 GCA_024398405.1 Bacteroidaceae bacterium | reverse complement strand
CACCCATGTTTGATAAATTTGTATTATTCGGTGAATTTATAGAACCCACCTTTAGAGGACTGTAGCAAGTGACATCAGAGACGCGACCGCATTCGGTATGATTTGCCATGAACGGGCCTTATACCGTGAGTTGCTTATAGCGGCGTTCGGCATCCATTCTCAGAAAGACGAACAGCAGGATCGTGAATCCCCACAGTGACGATCCCCCGTAACTGAAAAACGGCAGTGGGATTCCTATCACCGGAGTCAGCCCGAGCACCATCCCGACATTGATAAACAAGTGGAAAAGCAATATGCACCCGACGGAATTGCCGTAGATACGGCTCATCGGGTCTGGTTGTCGTTCGGCAAGGACGAAGAGGCGGATGATGAACAGCAAATAGACCAACAGCACCCCTACGGAGCCTAAGAAGCCATCTTCCTCACCGACAGTACAGAAGATGAAGTCCGTGTCCTGTTCGGGAACATACTTCAGTTTGGTCTGCGTGCCCTGAAGGAAGCCCTTGCCTAAGAACCCACCTGAACCGATTGCGATTTTTGCTTGATTGACATTGTAGCCTGCGCCACGGACGTCGTCCCTCGTGCCTAACAGGACCTCAATCCTGACTTTCTGGTGTTCCTGCAGGAAATGGCTGAAACCGTAATCGCTGATATAATACATGATTGTCGAGGCTAAGGCAAACAAGGTGATGTATGCGTATCTGTTGAATCTTGTTATGACGGCCATAACCCCCAGATAGCCCACCATCACGATGCAGACTATCAATTGTATGATGGTGATGTCGAATGGGATAACGTAGGCAGAGAACAGCCAGGCTAAAAGTTGTATGCCTCCGCCGTAGAGGAGAAGGTGCCTGATAATGAATTTCTCGCGGCAATGCACCCAGACCATTCCGACCGTGAAGATATACGTGAGCGACAGCACCCAGAATTCGCCGAGTGATGCCGGCATCTGACGGAGCGTGTCGGAGCCGAACTTCATCCCCACCACGAAATAGGTCACAAACGCGAAAGCCGAGAAAAGCACGGAGCCTGACATTCCTTCCCTATAGAGAACCAGGAAAAACGCCAGATAGACCAATGCGGATCCAGTCTCGCGCTCTCCTAAAATCAACAGTATCGGGAGTAAAATAATTGCCAGGACCTGCAGCAGGTCTCGTCTGTGACGCATACTGAATCCGTATCGATCCATCACTTTCGCCAATGCAAGTGCCACTACGAACTTCGCGAATTCCGCCGGCTGGAGTTTGACCGACCCCACTGGAATCCACGACCTTGAGCCTTTCGTCTCAGGTGCGATGAAAATCGTCAGCAGGAGCAAGAACATCATTCCTATGTAGAGCGTCTTGGATATCTCACAATAGAACCGCTTCTCTATGAGCAGCAGACATCCTGCAAGGCACAAGGAAGAGACAATCCATACCAACTGTTTCCCGGAGTTGGCGTTCCAAGTCAGCAGGTCAGGATTGGTAAAGTCATAGCAAGCCCCGCACACGGAGAACCAGCCCCACACAAGAAGTATGAAATAGAGTCCGACTGCTATCCAGTCAACAGAGAGGAAGATACCCTTGGTATTATGCAAGCTATCAGATGTCATTCCGTCTTTTTATTGGTGATTTTCTCCATATACATGTCAACCATTCTCCTGGCTATAGGAACCGCCTGGGCTTTTCCGAATCCGCCATTCTCGACATAGACCGCAATTGCTATCTTTGGACTGTTTCGAGGAGCGAAGCCCATGAACACTGAGTGGTCCTGACCTTTGTTCTCTGCCGTGCCGGTCTTGCCGCACACATCCCATCGAGGATTGTTCATTCCTTCACACGTGCCGTTGATCACAGCCATCTTCATACCTCGTATCACCTCCTCGTAATAATATGAGTCAACCATCGTCTCATGTTTCTCCAGAAGACTGTCAGCCACATGACCTCCATGTACCCTCTTGACGATGTGCGGAGTGATGTAATAACCACGGTTGGCTATCGTAGCCCCCAGATTCGCGATTTGCAACGGGGTGAGTGTCACCTCACCCTGGCCGATGGATATACTGATGACGGATAGCGGTCCCCAATGCTGGTAGTGCCTATCATAGAATTCCGCATTCGGAATCATGCCGCGGGATTCGGCCGGCAGGTCAACTCCGAGTTTGTATCCGAAGCCCATGGACACCATGTAGTCTCGCCACTTGTTCATGGCCTCCTGGATGGACGGATAACGTCTCCTGCTCCCTAACATATAATACAATCCCCAGCAGAAATAGCCGTTGCACGACTCAGCGAGAGCGGTTGACAGGTTAAGAGGCGATGGATGGTCATGGCAGCCGATTCTCAGTCCTTTGAACTTGAAACCGCCGGAACAAGGGTAACTGGTATTCCTGTTGATCATTTTCTCCTGTAAGAATGTCAGTGCCTGAGCCGGTTTGAATGTCGAGCCTGGTGGATAAGTTCCGCTGACCGGTCTGTTGAGCAGAGGACGTCGGGGATCCTTGCTCATATTCACGATTCGCATCCCCCTACCCTTTCTCGTCATGTCACGAGGATCATATGTCGGTGCGGATACCATACAGAGTATCTCTCCCGTTTTTGGCTCAATCGCCACGATGCTGCCCATCCGTCCCGCCATGAGTTTTTCGCCAAGCGCCTGAAGTTCATAGTCTATGCTCAGGGTCAGGTCTTTTCCCGGCCGAGGCTCAATGTCTCTCTCGCCGTTCTGATAACGCCCGAGCAGCTTGCCTCGAGCATCCCTCAGGAGCACCTCCACGCCTTTCTCACCTCTCAGCATACTCTCATACGACTTCTCCACACCCTGCTTTCCAATGTAGTCACCGGCTCGGTAATAGTCATCACGGCTCAGTTCGGAGGACGAGATCTCTGCCACATCACCAAGGACATGGGCACCAATTCCGTAAGAATACTGACGCACCATTCGCTTCCTCACATAGAAACCTTTGTAGTGGAAGAGTTTCTCCTGGAAGACAGAATACTCCTGAAGAGGAATCTGGCTGAGGAACAACTGCTGCGTGAACGACGAATAGCCCGGGTTCTTCCCAAGGTCTTTGATTCGCTCCATCTTCATATCGAACTGATGACGAGTGATTCCCAAAGTCTTGCAGAACTCCAATGTATCGAGGTCTTTGATTTCCCGCATCACGACCATGACATCGTATGCAGGCTGATTATACACAAGCAGTTCTCCGTTCCTGTCGTATATCAACCCTCTCGAAGGATAAATCACGTTTTTGAAGAACGCATTGCGGTCAGCGTCCTCGGCATAGTCATTCGGGCCGAGCTGGAGATAAGCCAGACGGATGACATATATCGCCACGACGATGATGGCAATGCTACACAGGACCAGATGCCTATTCCGATTTTCTTTCATTGGCAATCAGTTCTATTAAGACTACGAGACCTGTGGAAAGAAGTGAGCCTACGATGATTCCCGCGAGAGTCAACCAGAAATCAGACAAACTGAACGCCTCGAGAAAATAGAACACGAAATGAAGAACCGAAAATGACGAGAAAACATATATCACATAGTTCAACAGTCCCATCGTCTTTAGCGTCGGACGGAACTTGTCAGTCTCGTCTTTCGGCATGAATCTGTCGAGAATGGCAGGCTGGACGAAGGCGAGCAGCGTCATTCCTGCCATACCCATCCCCATCGTGTTTGAGAACCAGTCAAACAAGAAGCCTGTCAGACCACCCCAAAGCAACAGTGAAATCCGTGTCGAACTTCTCCTGAAGGAAATCAGCATGTACCCAATCAGCAATGGGGTGGCGTAGCCGAACAAGTGGATGTCATCCAGTATCAGCAACTGGATGGCAACCAGCAACAGCATCCTGCCCAACCGTTTAATAGAATCGTAACTCAACTTAGTTTCTTTTTTGGTTTCAAGGGAGTCAACTCGATGGCGAAAACACCCTCGGTACATTCTTGCCTTGTGGGAAGCCCTTCGTTATCCCACTCTACGTCAGTAGTTCATCAACGAGTCCGCTTTGTGTTCGAGAACCTGACGTTCCATGTGTCTGTAATTGGTAATCACGCTCACGTCCCTTAGGTTCGAGAAGTCTGTTGACAATCTGACAGTCAGCACGTAGGCAAGACCGTCGGAAGAGTCATCGACTTTTATCACCTCGCCTATCGGAATTCCTGATGGAAAGATGTCTGAATAGCCGTTGGTCTCTATCCTGTCACCCACCGACACTTCCGCATGTCTCGGGACTCCTTGGACAATAGTCTCCTCTGTATTGCCTCTCTGCCATTGCATCGTTCCGAAGTATTCAGAACCGACGACACGGCAACTTACCATACTCTTGGTGTTGATGAGCGGGATGACAATGGCATAATGTTCGGATGTCAACGATACGACACCCACCACCCCACTTGAGCAGACCACTCCCATCTCCTCCTTGACACCATCCTTGGCTCCTTTGTTGATGGTCATCAGGTTCGTTGCCTTATGCAGTGTCGATTTGATGACTTCAGCGCCAAGCGCCCTGAACGGTTTCTGTCGAGCGCTGCGTTTCTTCGCACCCAGTTCCTGCTGAAGGGCTATCACTTCCGCTCTCAGTATCTCGTTCTCAGCCTCAAGACGATGGTTCCGGGTTGGCATTCCGAAATAGGCATCTATACTGCTCACGATGTCAGTGACAAACCCGACGAGACCATTCGCCGTGGTGAAGAAAGCGCTTCCATGATAGTCATGCGAACGAAACAACAAACAAAGGCTCAATGCCTCCAGAAGGATGAACACGAACCAATGTTTCTTTGCTACGAAAAACTCAATCAGACCTCTCATGTTAACATCATCAGTCGCCCGACCGTTATCTCATGAGGAATGTGTAGTTGTGGACGTTCTTCAGAGCGATGCCTGTTCCCTTGGCCACACTGTGCAGCGGATCTTCTGCGATATGGAACTGTATCTTTATTTTATCACTCAGACGCTTATCAAGTCCTCTCAGCATCGCACCGCCTCCTGTCAGCCATATCCCGTTCTTTACGATGTCGGCATAAATCTCTGGCGGAGTGCGTTCGAGCGCATTCAGCACAGCCGCCTCTATCTTGGCCACTGATTTGTCGATGCAATGAGCCACTTCCTGATAGCATACCGGGATTTCCATAGGGAGAGCGGTGATTCTGTTCGGCCCGTGCACTACATAGTCCTCAGGCGGATTCTCAAGACTGGTGAGAGCCGACCCGACATTGATTTTGATTCGCTCTGCCATGCGCTCCGAAACCTTCACGTTATGCTGGCGGCTCATGTATTCCTGGATGTCGAACGTCAGGTCGTCGCCAGCCACGCGGATGGAGGTGTTTGACACCAGACCCCCAAGTGAGATCACGGCAATCTCTGTCGTACCGCCACCGATATCGACCACCATATTGCCCTCAGGGGCGGTCACGTCGAGACCGATACCGATAGCGGCAGCCATAGGCTCAAACAGCAGGTAAACATCCCTACCGCCACTGTGCTCGGCACTGTCCCTGACAGCACGGAGCTCGACTTCAGTGGAGCCAGACGGCACGCCGATGACCATTCTGAGGGATGGTGTGAACAAGCGGTTGCTCATCGGCATCATCTTGATCATACCACGCATCATCTGCTCACAGGCGTTGAAGTCGGCTATCACACCGTCCTTGAGCGGTCTGCTGGTACGTATGTTCTCGTGGGTTTTCTCATACATCATCTTAGCCTTCTTACCCACTGCTATCATTTTGTTGGTGTGACGGTCGAGAGCAACGACCGATGGTTCGTCAACCACGATTTTGTCGTTGCAGATGATAATGGTATTTGCAGTCCCGAGATCCATCGCGATATCCTGGGTCAGCGACATGAATCCCATGAGATTTCTGTTAGAATAGTTCATATTTCAATCAGTCACATTTTTACATGGTGTCACAACACACCGATAATCAGTCTGCAAATTTAATGCAATTCCGTCAAATCACAAAATAATTAGGAAACTTTTTCTTGTCATTCCACAAGTTTATACAGTTCCCTCTCCTTGATGTACCTCATTCCGAATCGCCTGATTACGTCGCAAGTAAGCTCCGCATTCGTTGTACGGAAAATCATGATTCCCTTACCGTTCAGGAGGAAGGAATAGAGATAAGTGACCGAAATCTCCTCGTTCTTGAATATCTCGAGAGTACGTGCCAGTTCTCCCACTTCGTCATCAAGTTCGATGGCGAACACATCTGTAAGCGTCACGCTGATATGATTGTCTTTCAAAATCTGAAAGGCCTTGGTCGGTTCTGAGCAGATAATACGGAAAATACCGTATTCCACTGTGTCGGCAATGTTGACAGCCAGCAGCTGGATTCCTTCCTTGCTGAGCAGTTTGAGTATTTGCAACATTGTGCCCGACTTGTTTTCGATGAAAACTGAAAGTTGTTGGATTGTCATAGTTATGTATCAGGTATTAAAGGGGGTACTACTGACTATTCTTCAGGTGATCCTGAGTTTTTCTTTGGCGAGTCGCTGCCATTAATGGAGCCTTCAGCCCTGAGCAAGGGACATTGCTCACACATGTGAGCGGTGTGGGCATCGTGACTGAATGAACGACGGCAAGATGCGAAGGAAAAGCCAAAAGCATCAAAATAGCAAGAACACCCATGGTTTATATATTATTTCATAATTTACAGGATACTCCTTAATAGGTCTTTCTTAGATCTCTGACTCTCACCGCCTTGCCCTCAGACTTAGGCAGATTGCCGTTCGGAACCAGACGGACAGCCGGCGTGACGAGGATTTCGTCCTTCAACTGCCTTGTTATGTCTCTCTTCAGTTTCTCAATCAGGACGAAATCATCGGTAGCCACTGTAGGACAGACTTCGACTTCGACGGTCATCGCGTCATTGTCCTCCTTGGTTTCGAGGGTGATGAGATAGTTTGTCCCGAGTTCCTTGAACTGCATGAGGATTGTCTCGATCTGTATAGGGAAGATATTCACTCCCTTCAAGATGATCATGTCATCGCTCCTGCCTTTCATCCTGTCAAGCCTCTTGTGCATTCGTCCGCATGGGCATTCGCCCGGAAGAATCCTCGTAAGGTCTCGAGTCCTGTATCTTAGCAGAGGCATGGCCTCGCGATTGATTGTGGTAAGCACCAACTCGCCTATCTCACCGTCAGGAACAGGCTCAAGGGTATCCGGTTCAACGATCTCCACGATATAGTAGTCTTCCCATATATGCAGACCGTTTTGCTCCTTGCACTCAAAGGCCACTCCAGGACCGCACATCTCTGACATGCCGAATGAGTTATAGGCTTTGACACCCAGCATCTCCTCGATTTTCTTTCTCTGCTGTTCGCTATGCGGCTCAGCGCCGATGATAAGCGTAGTGAGTCTCGTGTCCCTGCGAGGATCGACCCCTTGCTGTTGCATCACCTCGAACAGGCGCGAGGCATAGCTCGGTATCGCATGCAATGCCGTAGTGCCGAAATCGCGTATGAACTTTATCTGCCTCAGTGTGTTGCCGGCAGCGGCGGGAACCGTGAGCATACCTAACCTCTCAGCGCCATACTGGAATCCTAAGCCACCGGTGAACATACCATAGCCTGATGAGTTCTGGAAAATGTCCGTCGAGCGAAGTCCGACCATATACAAGCACCTCGCAACGGCATCAGCCCACTGTTGCAAGTCTTTCTGAGTATGAAGGATTACGGTCGGATTGCCGGTAGTGCCGCTGGACGAATGAAGTCTTACGCATTTGTCCAATCCCACTGAAGCAATTCCGAACGGATATGTGTCCCGCAGGTCTTGCTTGGTAGTGAAAGGTATCTTGCGGAGGTCGTCAAGTGTTTTGATGCTGTCTGGCGTGAGACCGCACTCGGCAAAACGTTTCTTGTAGAATACTGAGTTCATGCAATGTCCAATGGTTTTCTTCAGCCTCTCCAGCTGAAGAGCCTCTATCTCAGGCCGTGACATCATCTCGAACTCCGGGTTAAAACAATCTTCTCTTTTCATGTTGTCTATATATTTCTCTTATCTATGACGTGAGTAGCCTTACCTTCGCTTCGGCTGATACTTCCCGGCGGCAGCAAATCCACCTCGGCTGTGATGGAAAGCACTGTCCTAAGTCGCTGTATCAGCATTTTCTTCTTCTTCTCCATTGCAGGGAAATCATCGACGAAGTACTCAGGGCGCAGTTCCACCTGAATCAACAGTGAGTCCAAAGTGCCCTTCCTGTCAACTACGATCTGGTATTGTGGTGCGAATTCCTTCATGCTGAGAATCACGCTCTCAATCTGCGATGGGAATATGTTGATTCCTCTGATGATAAGCATGTCATCGCTTCTGCCGAGTATGCGTCCCATCCTCACGCTGGTCCGTCCGCAGCCACATCTGCTGTAGTCTAAGGTCGTAAGGTCGCGGGTTCTGTATCGCAGCAGCGGCATCCCTTCTTTCAGTAGCGTCGTGAGCACCAGCTCACCTGCACCGAGGGCCTGTTTTTCGAGCGTCTCCGGATTGATAAGTTCCGGGTAGAAGAAGTCCTCGTTGATATGCGAGCCGTTCTGCATCTCACACTCATAACTGACTCCCGGACCCGTTATCTCACTGAGTCCGTACAAATTGTAAGCCTTCAGACCAAGCCTGTCCTCAATCTCACGTCTCATGTCCTCCGTCCATGGCTCTGCGCCGAAGACACCCACCCTCAGTTTTATCTCGTCACGGCTGATGCCCAGTTCATCCATCGTCTCGGCAAGGTGCAGAGCGTATGACGGGGTGCAGGCGATGCCCGTGATTCCGAGGTCACGCATCAGGGTGATATGTTTCTCAGTACTGCCAGTAGAGGCTGGTATGACGGTCGCACCCATTTTCTCCACTCCGTAATGCAAGCCCAGGCCTCCCGTGAACAATCCGTAGCCGTAAGACACGGAGAAAAGGTCCTGACGCGTGACACCGAATGAGGTCAGCGCCCGCGCCACCGACTCGCTCCACACACCAAGGTCCTTTCTCGTATAGCCCACGATGGTCGGCTTGCCGGTAGTCCCGCTCGAAGCATGAGTACGGACTATCATCTCCTGTGGCACAGCCTGGAGTCCAACCGGATAATTGTCACGCAGGTCCTTCTTCGTGGTAAATGGCAGTTTCCCTATATCTTCGATTGTGTTTATATCCTCAGGCTGAACATCAAGTTCCTGCATCTTCGCACGGTAGAACGGGACATTATGGTAAACCAGTTCCACAACCTTTCTAAGTCGCTTTCCTTGCAAGTCTGCCATCTCGTCCCTGCTCAGGCATTCTTTTATTTGATTCCAAAACATGGTGCAAAGTTAGCAATTTATTATCAATTATCAGCAAAGTAACATAAAATAATTCGTAGGGGTGTTCTATTAATTCCACGCAAATGAAAGATTGACATGAACTATGTGTGTTATTGCTATTTTGAT
>JAKSJE010000058.1 GCA_024398405.1 Bacteroidaceae bacterium | reverse complement strand
ACCCATGTTTGATAAATTTGTATTATTCGGTGAATTTATAGAACCCACCTTAATTCATAATCCACAATCCATGATTGTGACTTCGGCCCCTGTCCTCTTCCTATCTCTTTTGTATCAAAACAGACTGGTTGTCAACGCGGAGCAAGTAGGCTCTTGGCCCGCTGTCAGGCAGTACCATCAGAGCCTCTCCCCTTGCGGTCACCTTGGAAGAGAGAACCTGCCGGCCGTCCAGTGTATAGAGCCATGCCGTCGTGTCTTTTCCCTGACCGAAAATCCGGATTGTATTGCCGGAGAACAGGAAAGATGGTTTGTCCGAGTTTCTTATCTCCTCGATTCCGTTTGGATCATCAAGCTCAGTGAAGATAAGCTCATCCAGCAGACACTCTTCCGAATTCCACCCTATGCTTATCCTCAGCTTATCGGTGGTCACTACCAGTCCCTTGCTGTCGGTGGTGAGTTCCGGATTGTCGGCGAACAGGCATCGCATTTCTTCCCATCCCCCTTCTGAAAGCCTGTAGGTGAGGATGAAGCCGTTGACATTAATCTCTCCGTCATAGCCAGGCTCCGGGTGGCTTCCCGCGGGAATGTCCTCTATGATATTGAAACGGTTCCAGTAAGGTGCAGAGGCATAGGCCTCCCCACATCCTTCTTGTATATGGAGCTTAGCCCTGCGTTCCACATTCTTATATTCGAATGGCGAATCAGCGAAAGTCCCTTCTTCGATGGTCTGCGGGGTGGTTGCATAGTTGCTGAAGTCGGTAAGTTCATCAAGATAGAGGAACGCACCTTTCTCAATATCAACCACCGATGCAGGTATGATGACCTTCCTGATGCCGCGACAGCCCATGAATGCCTCAGACGAAATGGTGCGGGTGGTCTTCAGGACACCAAACTCATAGCGTTTTCCATAACCGTTGCTGTTTCTAACCATTGCCGGCACTTGCAGGAGGCGTGTGCCTTCGGCGTTATACAAGGCGTCGTTGTGGATGCTGTATGAAGTGTTTTTCTTCTCCTTGTCGCGGAAGCCATACAGATTATCTGAATAGAACGCCTGCCTGCCTATACGCTCCAGTTTGGCCGGAATATCGATATACTCTGTCTTATGGTGCGAGAATGCGGAATTGCCTACGTATGTCAGGCTGTCGTTGAGCCAGATGTTGCTGATAGGACAGCCCTCAAAGGCTCTGTCACCGATGGACGTAGCCATGTTGAGGGCGGAGACCGTCTCAAGTCTTGAGTTGTTGACCCCGTTGCGGAATGCCGCATTGCCTATTTTGACGGCAGTGTGTGGCAGGTCCACATACTCAAGGTTAGTGCATCCGAAGAAAGCGGAGTCGCTTATTTCGCTTATTCCGTTCTCGAAGGTCAGACGCTGGAGTGTCGTGTTGTATTGCAGCAGATGAGACCGCACCTTGCCTAGTGCGGCAGGTACATAAAGGTCGATGATTGGCTGGCCGTTAAGCAGATAACTATTCATTCCGCAACTCTGTGGGTTGGCATAGCGATCAGCGAAGTGGATGTTGTTCCACATCTCCAGCGAACCGAGGTCGATGGTCTTCACACTGGCACGGTAGAATGCCTCCGGGCAGATGGTGTCGAGCGTCGCCGGAAGTCTTACGACGTTGAAATCAACGTCAAGGTTATCGAAGGCACGGCTGAAAATCTTGGTTACAGTGTATTCCTTCCCCTCATTCGTCACCTTGCCTTCTATGTTGGCATCGGAAGTCTGGGCGTATATTACGCCGGCACGGGTGCCATCTATCACGTCATAGCATATACCGTCCTTCTCGAATGAGGTCATTGACGGCTGGATGCCTATTATCGCGAAGGACGCGTTGCTGAAGTCCTGTTCCAGAGGATTGATGAGGGAAGTGAGGTAATAGCCGTCTGCAATTCCCGACCAGCCGAAGTTGAAGTGAAAATAGCCTGCGTCATTATAGCCGTCACATACGAAGCAATGATTGTAGTTGTAGTACATTACCGGGCGATTGTCATCGAGTTCCCGCATTATGAGGGAGTCCTGGTTGCCAAGGATTACCTTCCAATCATTCCTGTAGGAGAAGTAACGTGCCAAGGCTTTTGCCGCATCCTTGGGAGATGCGCCTACGGAGAATCCTGACCAGTCCGTCTTGTGGGAATCTGCTGCCGTATTGCAATCAAGCATCAGTTTGGCGACTGCCTCTGCCTGCTTGTCGGTGTAGGCGCCGGCACGGTAGTCGTAAAGCATATTGTCCCAGTCGTATTCCGACTGTGAAAAGTCCACTGTCGCAATGACATGGCCTGCCTTCAGCTCGTCGAAACGGCCCTCGCTGAGCAGCTGTTCCCAGTTGTCGGGATGGGTGCGGTTGGTATGAGAGCCACGCCCACGGCACGGCCATTTCCAGTATTTCATAATCTGGGCCATGGCTGTGGGGGTGCATCCTGTCACATGGAAATCCGGCGGAAGCATCTGGTTGAACGGCGCCGTCTGGTTCCAGTATGTCTTGATGAGCGGAGCCACAACCACCTGAGCGTCATTCCCGTCGCCCGCCGCCTTGCGAGCGCTTGCCGGATGTGACCGTAGGAACTCCAGCTGCCTCTGATACTCTTGCAGCAGCCCCCTCAATGCGGGCGCGAGGTGTTTCTCGTCGAGATTGCCTTCATCGGCCCAACCAACCACCGGCTTGTCCAGAGCATCGTCACCGGCTATCACCACATAGCCGCCGTTGCTGTCTCTGTTGAACACATAGAGCGGAGAATCTGCGCTTCCCATTTTGAAAGCAAGCGACATCTGCGGTGCGGCGGAACGTGCCTTCGGTTTGTGCGATGATGATGGTGTACTGAAGAAACTGCAGGCAATCTCGTGTGCCTGTTCTTCTGTGATTGTATCTGCCGACACGGTCAGCGAGCAAAACAGAAACACCATGCTAAGACATTTTCTCATAGCCCGAATATTTTTCGCAACACAGAATTTGACTGAACATCCTGACATCGGTATTTTGCTTGTCTCAGTGTTGCGGGAAAACAAACAAAACGAACGATGCATAAATCACGGAGCAAATGTATGAAATTATTGTGACATAACCAAATAGAATCACATGTTTTTTCGTGTGCATGTCCCAAACCCCGTTTTGTCGTTGGTCTTTCGTACCAGAGCCTGAACCACAGTGTACAGACGTTTGTTAGGAGCGCTTAGCCCACGGTCGATTACTACGCCGGAAGGCTCCATCCGACCACCGCCGGCGCGACCGCCGATCAGGCCCAGGCGGACGACATGGCCGGACATAACGGACGACATCAGCGCCTCGAGCGGAGGATTTTATCAACGCGAGCGGAAGACTTTATCAACGCGAGCGGAAGAGACATCCCACTTGTTAGTAACAGGTGGGGTATGGCTGTTACTAACAAGTGGTATGTAGTTGTTAGTAACAAGTGGTATGTGGCTGTTAGTAACAAAAACATGATTTCGTCAGATGTTTTGGGCTGTCTCGTGCGATTGTGCCAACTTTGCTGTCGCATGACGATGAGCCATTCAAACGCACAGGCATCTCGAACTGTTCATTATCACACTATGAACCATTACCCACGCGAAATCTTGTAGAGCCCGGAAAAAGAACAAGGCGAGACTTTTATGGGTAAAAAGCTCGCCTTGGTTGTTGTTGACTTAAGGGGTGTTCTATTAATTACATTTTAGGTGATTTTGAGATTTTTCTTTAGCAGGTTGCTGCCATTCATGAAGGAACGATGCGGGCATCGTGACTGAATGAAGGACAGCAAGATGCTAAGAAAAAGCCAAAAGCATCAAAATAGCAATAACACACATAGCTCATGTCAATCTTTCATTTGCGTGGAATTTATAGAACACCCCTTATGTCTGTCTGGATGTCCGATGGGGCATCAGAGGTTAGGGTTGATGGCATTCCACTCAGATACCGGAGGAACGATGTCGAGTGTTACGAGTTCGTCGCGCATCTTGCAGAGGTGCTCATAGGATGCGTCGAGTTTGGCGATTTCCTCAGCTGTGCCTGTAGGCACCTTGAAAGTGCAGCCGTTTTGGTCGAGGACTGTGTCCATGGCCATCATGATGTGGTCATATTTGTCAGTCTTCACATATGTGCCAGCAGGGTACTTGAATGCCTCTCCGCCCATGACGGAACGAATCATTTCGACTGAGAGATACGCTGGGCTCTGGAATGAACTGCGTCCGCGGAGCTCGATGATCTTGGCGCCGCCTTTGGTTACGTCAATCTTCATCTGCTCCCATTCCTCTGCAGGGAACTCATCGGTGCCGATGATGTCGGTGAGTTTGCGACCTGCCACCTTCACAGCACTGCCGAATACAGCCATCTGCTCGCCGTGGCCGCCGTAGGTGGCGCAACCAGTGATCTCGTTCTGCATCACGTTGAACTTCTTGGCGAGTGCGCTCTGCAGACGTGTGGAGTCAAGTCCGGCGAGAGTGGTGACCTGGCCTGGTTTCAGCCCTGAGTAGAGGAGGGTTACGAGACCTGTGAGGTCGGCCGGGTTGAAGATGATGACTACATGCTTCACGTCAGGGCAGTATGTCTTGATGTTCTTGCCGAGTTCTTCAGCGATCTTGCAGTTGCCGGCGAGGAGGTCTTCGCGAGTCATGCCAGCCTTGCGTGGGGCACCACCGGAAGATATGATGTACTTCGCATCCTTGAATGCTTCGGCGACGTCGGTGGTCGCGACGATATTGGCGTCGCAGAAACCGCTCTGGCGCATTTCTTCTGCCACACCCTCAGGTGAGAACACATCATAGAGACACACATTCGGTGTGAGGTTCATCATAAGAGCTGACTGAACCATGTTGGAACCAATCATACCAGCGGCTCCGACGATTACGAGTTTGTCGTTAGTTAAGAATCCCATTGTTGTCGTTTTTAGTTAGGAAAATATACTTCATTGCAAAATTACGAAAAATTACTAATATGTCAAATAATTTTCACCAAATAGAGGAAAAAAGTGGAGTATTCAATGACAAAATGCCTTGCCCCCAATTGTATTTCGCGTTTTTTCCTTACCTTCGCGGAGGATAAGACGAACTACATATGAGCAAAGAGACTGATCTGGCTTTGTCGTGCTACGGCGTCACCCGTGGGCTGTCGTACGAGATGGCCATTCTGCCCTGGGGAGCGACGGAGCCCCACAACCTGCATCTGCCATATCTGACAGACTGCATTCTGTCGCATGATGTCGCGGTGGATGCCGCTGGTAAGGCTCTGGAGGAGCATGGCGTCAGAGCCATGGTGCTGCCTTACGTCTGCATGGGGTCGCAGAACCCCGGGCAGCGCGAGTTGAAGTTCTGCATCCATGCACGCTACGAGACACAGAAAGCGATATTGACCGACATAGTCGCCTCGCTGAGACATCAGGGTATCTGTAGGCTGCTGATAGTCTGTGGACATGGCGGGAACAATTTCAGGAACATGATACGCGACCTTGCAGTGGATTTCCCTGACTTCACTATAGCCTGCAGCAACTGGTTCTCTGTGCTTCCAGCGAAGGACTATTTCGATGCCCCCGGTGATCATGCCGACGAACTGGAGACCTCAGTGATGATGCACTACCACCCGGAACTGGTCGATATGAGTCTGGCCGGCAAGGGGGAGAGCCGTCCGTTCGCTTTGTCAACCCTGCAGGAGAAGGTGGCGTGGGTGCCGCGGGACTGGAGCAAGGTCACCGAGGACACTGGCATAGGCGATCCGCATGCTGCGACGGCGGAGAAAGGCCGGCGTTTCGCTGAGGCAGTGGTGAAGAAGTACGCGCTCTTTATTTTCGAATTCTGTAAATGTGAGATGTATTGATATGACGAAGGTAGGGAAACTGAGACAGTATATGCGGAGACACGGCGTGCAGGCGTTCGTCACTCCGAGCACAGACCCACACTCTGGTGAGTACGTTCCGAAACACTGGGAGTCGAGAGCCTGGGTCACAGGTTTCACTGGCAGTGCTGGCGTCGCAGTGGTGACTATGGATAAGGCAGCGCTGTGGACTGACTCACGCTATTTCATACAGGCAGCCGACCAGATTAGAGACACGGAGTTCGTGCTGATGAAAGACAAGGTGGAGGGTACGCCGACGATAGAAGACTGGTTGGCGACAGAACTGTCAGATGGTGATTGCGTAGGAGTGGACGGCCTGGTGAACACGGTCTCCGCAATAGAGGCGCTGAGGGACTCGCTCTTGCCATACGGCATCACCGTGGAGGACGTGGGGGATCCGTATGACGAGATATGGGAGGAACGTCCTCAGTTGCCTACCTCTCCGGTGGTGATACAGGGCTTGGAGTACTCGGGCGAGAGCGCTGCCTCGAAACTGGCAAGGATAAGGGAGAAGACCGGAATGGACGCTCTGTTGGTGTCAATGCTCGACGAGGTGTGCTGGACGTTGAACCTGAGAGGCGACGACATTGATTACAACCCTGTGTTTGTGAGTTACCTGCTTATCACTCCTGACAAAGCCGTGCTGTATGTTGACCGACGTAAGACAGACGAGGTCAGGTCTTGCTACGAGGGCAGGGACATGCTCATAGCAGACTATCTGAACGACGAAGGTGTGGAGGTGAAAGACTATGGCAGCATCTTCAGCGACTTGAAGGATATAGACACACCGGTCTGGGCGCAGAAAGAAAGGACGAACTACGCATGCTATATGCTGCTCAAGAACCCGATGGCGAGGGAATGCCCTATCTCGGCGATGAAGGTGATGAAGAACGCTACTGAGATTGCGGGGTATAGGAAAGCGATGGTGAAGGACGGTGTGGCGATGGTGAAGTGGCTGAAATGGCTGATACCCGCCGTAGAGGCCGGAGGACAGACGGAGATGTCGTTGGTGAGGAGGCTCTATGAATTGCGCAAAGAACAGTTGCTCTTCATGGGTGACAGCTTCCAGAATATCATGGGTTACGGAAGCCATGGGGCTATAGTACACTATGAGCCGAATGACACCACCGACATACCAGTCAGGGCGGAAGGACTGCTGCTCTGCGACGTGGGAAGCCAGTACAGGGACGGGACGACGGACATGACCCGTACGATACCGCTCGGACCACTGACCGACGAGATGAGGAGAGACTATACACTTGTGCTGAGAGGATGGATAAACCTGGCGAAAGCACACTTCCCAAAAGGAACATACGGCAGTCAACTGGACGTGCTGGCAAGGGCGGCTATGTGGGAGTACGGCATCAATTACCTTCACGGGACGGGTCACGGAGTGGGCAGCTACCTCAACTGCCACGAAGGACCGCACCAATTCAGAATGAACTACATGCCGTTCCCTCTCTGTCCGTCGATGACGATTACCGATGAGCCAGGGATATACATCGAAGGCAGTCACGGTGTGAGGCATGAGAACACGATGCTTGTGGTGGAGGACAAGGACGGTGTCACGTTCGGACCGTATTACAGATTCGAACCGTTGACCATGTGCCCGGTCATCACATGGCCGGTCATCACGGAATGGCTGACATCGGACGAGAAAACATGGCTCAACCAGTATCAGAAACAGGTCTTTGAGACACTCTCGCCACTTCTCGACAATGAACACCGGGAGTGGCTGAGGGAGATATGTAAAGAAATATAAGAGGCGGTCATAAAGACACCTCCACATGAAAATCACGATATGGCGTTAATAAAAACAGTTTGCGGAAAGACCCCGAGGTGGGGCGAGGATTGCTATTTCAGCGAGAATGCGACTATAGTGGGTGACGTGGTACTGGGTGACCAATGCACCGTGTGGTTCAATGCAGTGGTCAGAGGTGACGTGAATTTCATCAGAATTGGCGACAGAGTAAATATCCAGGATGGCAGTTGTCTGCACACCTTATATAATAAAGCCTCCATGACCATCGGCAACGACGTGACCATCGGCCATAACGTGACCCTGCACGGATGTGAGATTAGGGACTGTGCGCTAATCGGCATGGGAGCCACGGTTATGGATCATGCCGTGGTGGGCGAGGGCGCCATCGTGGCGGCAGGAGCCTTGGTGCTCAGCAACACACAGATAGGCGACGGCGAACTCTGGGCAGGAGTGCCCGCTAAGTTCGTCAAGAAAGTAGATCCCCAGACATCGAAAGAACTGAACCAAGGCATAGCAAGTCACTACCTGATGTACAAAGACTGGTACAAAGACGATGATATTGAGCAAAAATAGTTTTTTTTTGCAAAAACTTTTGGCTGTTAAATTTATTTGCTGTAATTTTGCAGGCTGAAATAATATGTTTAATCTAAAATAATAAGACAAAGTTCATGATTATCGTACCTGTAAAGGATGGAGAGAACCTTGAGAGAGTCCTCAAGAAGTTCAAGAGAAAGTCTGAAAAGACTGGTGTTATCAAGGAGGTCAGAACACGTAAGCAGTTTGACAAGCCTTCAGTGCTGAAGCGCATCAAGATGCAGCATGCTGTCTATGTGAACAAACTCCATCAGGAAGAAGAACAGTAATGTCGTTATGCGAGGACTTTCTGGAGTACCTCGGCGCTGAGCGTAACAAATCCGACAACACGATTCGGAACTATGCCTACGCACTCAGCCAGTTTGAGGGGTTCTTCGAGAGTCTGGGTGAAGAGATAACATGGACGACGGTCAGGAGCGATGTCGTGAGGGAGTGGGTAATCTACCTCATTGACGAGAGGCATCTGAGCAAAAGTACAGTGAATCTCTTCCTAAGTGCGTTGAGGACATTTTACCACTATCTGAAGGGGATTGGTGTGGTGACACTGAATCCGATGCAGAGGATAGAAGGGCCGAAAAAGGAAAAAACCCTTCCTGTCTTCGTAAGGGAGACGGAAATGGATGAACTGCTTGATGGAACGTTTCCTGACACTTTCAGGGGACACCTCGATAAGGCGGTGCTCTCGGTTCTTTATATGACCGGTATAAGAAAGTCGGAAATCCTCGCCCTGCGGGACAATGACGTGGATTTCATCTCTAAGCAGATAAAAGTCACTGGCAAGGGGGACAAGCAGCGTCTCATCCCGTTCGGTCCTGAACTGGAGGTCTGTCTTCGGGAATATATGGCAAGTAGGAATGAAACGGTTTCCGCTGGTGTCGAGCGGCTTTTCGTGAACGAGAGAGGTAGATCCATGGGCAGCGAACTCCTTGCTGACATAGTCAGAATGTACCTTTCGAAGGTCACGACACTCTCAAAGAAATCACCTCATGTGCTCAGGCATAGCTTTGCCACCGCCTTGCTCAACAACCGTGCGGATCTGGTGTCGATACAGAAACTGCTCGGGCATGCGAATCTGCACACAACGGAAATCTATACACATCTTTCTTTCGAAGAGCTTAAGAGCGAGTATGCGAATGCTCATCCCAGAAACAAGGAGTAATGACCATCAAAACCTATACATTATGGAAATAAAAGTAAATGCAATAAAATTTGACGCATCAGAAAAACTGGTTGAGTTTATAGAGAAGAAGGTCGGCAAACTTGAGAAACTCTGTGACGAAATCACGGAGGTCGAGGTCAGGCTGAAAGTCGAGAAACCAGCAACCAACGGCAACAAAGAAGCTGACATATCAGTATTCCTTCCGAAAGAGACGCTGTATGCGGAAAAAGTGTGTGACACTTTTGAGGAGGCAGTCACACAAAATCTGCTCGCTTTGGAGAAACAGATAGTCAAATACAAAGAAAAACTGAGAAGTAAGTAAAAAAAATGCAAAAATACTTTCTCAGGTAAAAATATTTGTCTAACTTTGCAACCGCTTTGCGTCAAGGAACGCTGCTATTTAGCCGGAAACGGATTCGAATTTGCTGTTATAGCTCAGTGGTAGAGCACTTCCTTGGTAAGGAAGAGGTCACGAGTTCAAATCTCGTTAACAGCTCAACAGAGGTAGTATAGACGTGGAATGAGGCAGGGCAGAGGGGCAGAATCCAGAAAATACGAACAAATACATACATTATTAATTCTTATAAGAAATTTAAGCTATGGCAAAAGAAAAATTCGAACGTACCAAACCCCATGTGAACATCGGTACAATCGGTCACGTTGACCACGGTAAGACTACTCTTACAGCTGCTATCACTA
>JAKSJE010000057.1 GCA_024398405.1 Bacteroidaceae bacterium | reverse complement strand
GGTGTTCTCCCTGCTCAACTCCACCGTCGATACCGAGGTGAGGAGCATCCTCGGCAGGGCAGACGTGGTGATAAAGACCGACACCGACATCTTCGTGCTTGAGCTGAAGGTCGATGACACCGTGGAGAATGCCCTCGCACAGATTGACGACAAAGGCTATGCCATCCCTTACGAGGCAGAAGGGCGGACTGTCACGAAGTGCGGAGTCAGCATCTCAAGCGAACAACGTAACATCACTCATTGGCGCATCACCGACAACGAAGGCATTATTCACGAGGATAAGAATTTCCTCGGATAAACTAATGCTGATATCATTAATCGGCCAATAGTGTCAAAATCATACTCCACACAACTCCTACATAGGCACTCCATGCAGAGGTCAACATCACCCAAAACAAATCTCAAAATAGTCTGAAAGGAATTTACAGTTCCCACCTTAACAACAAAAAAGCAAGACAATGAAAAAGACATTATTTGCATTCATGGCACTCGTTACGGCGTTTGCCGCAACATCATGCCAGAGCGACGAAGAACCCACTCAGCAACTCAGGTCTGTTACCTTAGGTAAGGCTTATGCAACAGGCCCTGATTGCGAAGTGAACTGGGTTCAGCTCTGGGAGAATGGTCCAAAGTTCGCGGAATACAACGTTGGTGCAACATCTGCAACAGAGCATGGTGGCTTATACACTTGGGGTGGGACATATCTGAATGGACAAGGCGGTCAATGGAAAGATGACCACCAAACCGGCTCAACTGCCCTCAGTGGCACTAGCGACACCGCCACCAACCTCTGGGGCGACAACTGGCGAATGCCGACACAAGCAGAACTTGAACCACTTTTGGATTCAGCCGTCTGTGATATGGAATGGACTACTGTCGGTGGCGTGAACGGTTATAAATTCACAGGCAAGGGAGCCTTTGCGTCCAATAGCGTGTTCCTTCCTGCTGGCGGCTACTGCGACTGCGGTGGTGTCGGCTCCCGGAACTACTACGGGTACTACTGGTCTTCCACGCCTGATGGTAACGACAACTCGTGCTGCATGTACTTCAAATCGGGCAACTATTTCGTGTTCAACGGCTACCGCGATGTCGGCTACTCCGTCCGCGCTGTGCTTGCAGAGTAACTTGAAGGTGCATATCCCATCCCAACACAAGGATGGCACCAATACCCCTCACGATACATATAGTCCGTCATGGCCCCAGCATACCCCAAGGTGCGCTGGGGCCATGTCGGATAAAGTCTGACAAGTATGCATCCTTGTGTGTCCTCTGGTCGCTGCATTTATGGAACTCACCTAAATATAGTTTGCAGGGAATCGCCTTGCCAAATAATCAAAAAAGCGAGGCATACTCTCCATCAGGTACGAGTTCATGGTGAAAGCGTCATCACGCCGACAGCCCTTGCCCGACGACCGTCGGCGAGACCGCCGGCATGATGGCCAGGACCGAGCAGACGACATGGACGGACACAATGGACGACATCAGTGCCGAGAGCGGATGACATTAGTGCCGAGAGCGGATGACATTAGTGCCGAGAGCGGACGACATTAGTGCCGAGAGCGGATGACATTATCAACGAGAGCGCATGAGACATCCTACTTGTTAGTAACAGGTGGTATATACCTGTTAGTAACAAGTGGTATATAGTTGTTAGTAACAAGTGGTATGGGGCTGTTAGTAACAGGTGGTATATGGCTGTTAGTAACAAAAGCATAATCTCATCAGGTGTTTTTGGTGGTTTCGTGCGGTTGTGCTGACTTTGTTGTCGCATGACGATGAGTCATTCATTCAAACGCACAGCCACCATGAACCATTCATTGTCACACCATGAACCGTTCATTGTCACACTGTGAACCGTTCGTTGTCACACCATGAACCATTCATTGTCACACCATGAACCATTCATTGTCACACTGTGAACCGTTCATTATCACACTATGAACTATCACCCACCCGGGATTTTGTGGTATCTAAACAGTTCTTTTGTTACAAATCGAACGTAAAATGAGACAAAAACATCATTGCGTAGTAAACTAAATAATGTAAATTTGCAGTCGGCTAATCAGAAGTAAAATGGATGTCTCGCTACGCATAACAGGATTTAGGAAATTATTGTTTGTCTTCATAATTTCACTGTGGCTCTGTCACCTCTCTACAGAGGCGCAGGATTACAGTTTCTGTCATTATACGATTCATGACGGTCTGCCTACCCAGAGAATGAACTGTATCCTTCAGGACAATCGTGGATTCATGTGGTTTGGCACGAACACTGGCATCGCCTTCTTTGATGGTTATACCTTCAGGAAGAAGTTGCCGCTGGCTGAGGACTGTGGGTTGTACGAGGTGAGTGTGGCTTGTCTGGCTCAGGACGAGGACGGACGTATATGGTTCGGCACTGACGGTGGGTTGTACTGCTACGATGTCAGTGCGAATGAACTGTGCCGTGTCGCTCCGAACGACTGGACAATCGACCGGGTCAGGGGCATGGCCTTCGACTTGTCGGGATGTCTGTGGGTGAGGACGGAGTGGTTCTTCTTCCGGCTGGACTTCAAGCATGATGATTTCAGGATCTATGCTCCCGACAAGTATTTCAGTCCCACTGATTTCGTGATTACGAAGTCGGGGAACATCTGGATTCTGGCTCTCGACGGATGTATCTACCAGTACAACCAGAAGTGGGATTCCTTCTCGCAGTACAGGATAATTCCGAAGGAGGAGGACGACCGGATGAAGATTCTCGCCAAGGGCGTTGAGCGTGAGGATGGGAAGATTGTGATTGCAACGTGTCTGGGTGGAGCGAGGTTGTTCTCGCCGACGACGAAGCATGTTGAGAATCTGTTCAGCACGTATGGAGACATGGGTATGCCGTTCACTCATACCATGATGGCACGCTCGGAGCATGAGTACTGGTTCGCCACGGAGCAGGGTGTGTATGTATGGCTGCCGGGAGGTGGTGAGGATCGGTTCGTGCATCTGCAGAAGGTGACATCCGACAGCTACTCGCTCTCTGACAATGCAGTGCACGCCTTTTTCTTGGACAAGGACGGCGGGGTGTGGGTCGGTACGGCCTTCGGCGGTGTGAACTACATGTCAACGGAACACAACTCGTTCTCGCATCTCTATCCTACTGACGGACAGGGAAGGATTGCGGCAAACGTAATCAGGAGCATCATAACAGACGACGATGGAGCACTGTGGGTCGGTGCCGAGGATGGTGGAGTGTATAAGTATGACAGCCAGACGGAGACTTTGGCTTCGCTGCCTGACCTCAGATGGGACGGCAAAGCAATGCCGATCAACATACAGTCGCTGATGATTGTCGGCGACGATTTGTGGATTGGAAATTTTGATGGCAGCATATATGTGCTCGACAGGCGTACGGGGACTATAAAGGACAGGTTGAAACTGCCGTTCTCCTTCCCTGTTGACATGATTACCACAGGGAAGGGGAATATACTGGTAGCCACGACCGTGGGTCTGCTGGAATATGCCCCGGGGAAAGGCGTTGACGGCACGTCGTTCAGGAATGTCGAAGGCATCTCTCCTGCATTCATGCATAATTTGTGTGAGGACTCGGATGGGAATATCTGGGTGGCGACACTGGGCAGCGGAGTGTGGCGCGGACGGACAGACAGCGGTAGGTGGGAGAAGATTGAGTTCGGAAGCGAGTCGATGTGTACGGTGTTTGAGGACTCCAAGAAGACCATATGGGTTGGCTCGAACGCCAGTGGACTTTTCTGCTATAATGCGAAGGAAAAGCGTGGCATGCCTGTCGATGGCATCCTCTCGCAGATTGGCTTGGGTATATACAGAATCGTCGAGGACAACAGGGGAGTGCTCTGGATCAGTTCGTCGAACGGATTGTACAGTTATGACCTCTCTACCGAGACGGTGGTGAGGTACGGACTCTCGCCTATGCTCTCGTCGCCTCAGTTCAACTTCAACTCGGGGGTCATGGACAACGTGGGAAGGATATACTTCGGCTCGCTCGACGGCATGGTGTCCTTCTTCCCGCAGAGCGTGGAACAGTCGGAGGCCGACCTGACAGTCTATTTCACCGACTACTCCAACGAAGGCAACGCCTTCGGAGTGAGCTTCTCGGTGCCTATTTATTCGATTCAGGAAACACTGTGGTTCAGGTACAGGTTGAAGGGCGTGGATAACGAATGGACTATCGTGCAGGGACAGAGAAACATAAGGTACACGAACCTCAACTACGGGACGTACGTCCTGGAGGTTGAGGCTGCATTGCAGGATGGCGGCTGGACCGGTAAGACCTCTGAACTTGCGATTGAGATAGTGGCGCCGTGGTATGCGACGGTGTGGGCACAGTTGCTCTATGTGCTTCTCGCGGTGGCTATTGTGGCATTCGGATATGCGAAGTACAGGGAGCGGGTGCGTGAAAAGCGCATGGCCGACATGGAACGACAGAGAAACGAACACGAGAAGGAACTCAACCACGAGAAGATGAGGTTCTTCACTGCCATGACACATGAGATACGTACTCCTCTGACTCTGATTCTCACTCCGATAGAGAGTCTGATCGCATCTTTCTCTGCCGAGAAGGCGAAAGCCCTGTTGCCGACAATGCACAGGAATGCCGAGGTACTGCTCAACCTGGTCAACCAAGTGCTCGATTTCAGGAAACTGGAACAGGGTAGGGCACGACTCGACCTCTCGCATGGTGACTTCAATGAATTCTGCCGGACGGTTATGAATATGTTCGACGACATGGCAAGGAAGAAGAACATAGAGTTCTCCGCGAACCTCGAGGGGACCATATACATGAACTTCGACAAGGACAAGATGCAGAGGATACTGACGAACCTGCTGAGCAATGCCTTCAAGTTCACCTCTGAGAATGGCAGGATATGTGTGGAGACGGCCGTGAGGAATGAGCGGTGCGTCCTCAAGGTGACCGACAATGGTATCGGCATTGACGGGAAGGACCTGCCGAATATCTTCGACTTGTTCTATCAGTGTAAGCCCGACGCAGATCCCGCACTTGAGAACCAGGTGTCGGGAGGTAGCGGACTCGGATTGCACCTCGTGAAGGAACTCGTGGAAGTGCATTTAGGCACCGTGAGTGTGGAAAGCCGAAAATCCTCGCCTGGCCGGCCAGAACATGGAACGATATTCACCATCTCACTGCCGATGGACCTGACAAGGAAGCCGGAAGTCCCGGGATGGCGGAACGACGGAAATGAGGAAACGGAAAACTCTCTCTCCGACTCTGACGGCATGACCGACGAGACGGTGGAAGGACTCTCCATATCTGGAGACTCGAGGATTCCGACATTGCTTCTTGTAGATGACAATGAGGAGTTCAGGCAGTATCTCACTATCGAACTGTGTGATGACTACCAGATTCTGCAGGCTTCAAACGGACGTGAGGCCTATGACATGGCTTTGGCTAACGAGGTGGATATAGTGGTCAGCGATGTCATGATGCCGATAATGGACGGAACGGAACTGTGCCGACAGCTGAAGGGTAACGTGAAGACTTCGCACATCCTTGTCGTGCTCCTGACGGCAAAGGTGGGCGAGGAACACAGGCTTGCCGGCTACAAGTCGGGGGCTGACTACTATGTGGCAAAGCCGTTCAACATTGAGATACTCAAGAACCGCATCGCACATCTGTGCAAGATGTCTGTCCAGCGACACGACATGTTCATCAACGACGTGGATGTCACTCCGCAGGAGATGACCACCTCTAAACTCGATGAGGAAATCTATGCCAAGGCAGTGGAACTGGTGAACGAGAACATGGCGAACGAGGAGTATAGTGTCGAGCAGTTCAGCAGCGACATGTGTATGAGCAGAATGACTCTGTATAGGAAACTAAAGACGATAACAGGTCAGAAACCCCTTGAGTTCATACATGCCATCAGGCTCAAGAAGGCAGCCATGCTGTTGAAGACGACAGAATTCACCATCGTGGAAATTGCCGAGATGGTGGGTTATGGCACGTCGAGGAATTTCAGCAAGAACTTCAAGGCCTTCTTCGGGAAGAGCCCCTCGGAGTATAAGAGCTGAGAGTGAACTTGATTATGAATTATGAATCAATAAAAAACTTAATTATGAAGATTGGAAATTTGTTATTGGCCTGCGGATTGTTGCCAGCAACACTGAATGCTCAGGTGACATTCAATGTTGATTTCATGAAGAAAGGGCCTGAGTTGAGCGACCGACAGTATGGTATTTTCTTTGAGGAAATAAATCATGCTGGCGATGGAGGACTGTATGCCGAGTTGGTGAGAAACCGTTCGTTCGAGGACAACGGCGGAAATCCTGACTGCTGGTGGACCGTCGGTTCAGCATCGCAGGGCATTGCCACGAACAACCCTCTCAACAGTGCCAATCCGAGATGTATCCGTGTGGTGATGAACGCACCCAATGCCGGTGTGAGAAACGAAGGCTGGTGGGGCATGAAGATTGTCAGGGGACAGACCTACAAACTGTCGTTCTGGATGTGTTCGGGCAACGAGCCTTACACAGGTGATATCAAGGCACAGTTGCAGAACCGTAACGGCGAGAACCTCGGCTCAGTGACTATCGACAACAGTTCTCTCTCCACTACTTCGAAGTGGAAGAAAGTCACTGCTGAAATCACTGCCACAGGCAATGACAACGACGGCTGGCTGGCACTTATCGGCACCAAGGCCGGTACGGTGTACTACGATGTCGTGTCACTCTTCCCACCGACCTACAAGGACCGTCCGAACGGATGCAGGAAAGACCTTGCCGAGATGCTTGAGGCCATACACCCTAAGTTCCTCCGTTTCCCCGGAGGATGTGTGGTGGAAGGCGCGGGAACGGTACAGGTACAAAACCGCTTCGAATGGAAGAAGAGCCGCGGACCGATCGAGGAACGTCCGGGTCACTACAACAGGAACTGGAATTATCCTGTGACCGACGGTCTCGGCATGATGGAATACCTGCAACTTGCGGAGGACCTGGGAGCAGAGCCCCTCTTCGTCTGCAATATGGGCATGGGCCACGAATGGGAAGACCCCAATGTGGAGCCATATATCCAGGAAGCCCTCGATGCAATCGAATACTGCAATGGCGACGCATCTACCAAATGGGGCAAACTCCGCATACAGGACGGACATCCAGAGCCGTTCAACCTACGTCTGCTGGAAATAGGAAACGAGAACTACTGGTTCGCACCTTATTCTCCAAGATACAACCAGTTCGTACAGAGAGTCAGCGCTGTCTATCCTTATATCGAGTTCGTGGGCAACGCCGGATGGGTTGGCGACTGGGGACTTCCATGGAAGGTGGACATGGTTGACCAGCACTTCTATGAGAGCCCGTCGTGGTTCGTCAATTCGTATAGGAAGTACGACTCCTACGACCGTTCGTCATGGAAGGTGTATGTGGGCGAATATGCAGTCACGAAGAACTGCGGTGGCTATGGCAACCTGAACTCAGCCCTTGGCGAGGCGGTATATATGTGTGGCATGGAGAGAAACAGCGACGTGGTGAAGATGGCAAGCTACGCTCCGATCTTCATGAACGAGGAACAGGGTGGGGGCTGGCATCCCGACATGATACGCTTCAACAGTGGACAGAGTTACGGTACTCCTTCCTATCACGTGCAGCAGATGATGGGCGAGAACATAGGGACAAGGAACATCCGATGGACGGAGGAGAACAACGCCAACGATGGTGCGTGCCGTTTCGCACTGAGCAGCTGGGGGACGTCCGTCAAGTTCGACAACATAGTCATTCAACAGGCAGTCGGCGGAAAGCGTACCGTGGTATATGAGAACGACTTCTCCGATACCAACCTGGATGAATGGACCGTCGGCGGCGGCACATGGAAGGTGAAGGACGGACAACTCTGCCAGACTTCCACCAACATGTATGGTGATTTCCTGACACTCGACTCCATTGCACTGGCAAGCAACTACACCATCGAACTGGATGCCACCAAGGTCAACGGAGCCGAAGGCTTCCTCATTGCCTTCAACGTACAGGGTCGTCAGGACTATGTCTGGTGGAACCTCGGAGGATGGGGCAATACGAGATACTGCATTGAACAGTGCATCGGCAACTACAAGGCTGTCGTGGACGATGCCGTAAGTGGCTCGCTCGTCAACAACAGGCAGTACCACCTGAAGATTACTGTCAGCGGAACCAACGCGAAGTGCTACATCGACGGAGAACTCGTGCACGACCTCAGTATCTTCACCCCGTACGACCAGAAACTCTACATGGCGGCAAGCATTGACGAGGGAAAAGACCTTATGTACCTTAAAGTGGTGAACCCGAGATGCGAGGCTCAGAAGACCACGTTCAACATTATGAACGGCAGCTGGACGGAAGGCGACGTCGTGACACTCTCTGCACCATACGGCTCTGACGAGAACACTACCTCCAATCCAAGATACATCGTGCCGAAAGTCAAGGACATGAACTCTGCACTGCAAGGCTCGACGTTCGATATCGAGATACCGGCATACAGCTTCTACATCTTCAGGCTCAAGTACTCTGACTCGAGGTCGGACATCGACCCCGACCTGCCTGCTCCGCTCGTACGCTACAGTTTCGACCACAACGGCTACGACGATGGAGGAACTTACGCCTATTCCATGAAGAAGGACGCCGTGATCAGTCAGATGAGCGATGACAACAAGGTGTTCTGTTCCGGGAAGAACGGCTATCTCGACTTATCCACGTCCATGGCGCGCACCGTCGGCGGACAATTGACCGGCGACTACTCCATTAGCATCGACTTCCTCGTGCTGGACGAAGCCGACCTTGCCAACTTCTGCTGGGCATACGCCATCAATGCCGGTACGGCAAGCTATCTGGGACTGATTAACTCACCGGGGAACAAGGACTGGTACTATGAAGTCAGGAAGTCAGGTGAGACGTCATCAATAAGGACAGACGCTTCCGTTACCATCGGACAGTGGAACAACATAGTCTATACGCAGAAGGATGGGGTAGGGACACTCTACCTGAATGGCTATGCCATGGGCAACATGACACCCAAGTACGTCCCTGCCGACTTCAGTCAGAGAGCCTATGCATATCTTGCCAAGTCGCCGTTCACAGCCGATGACCTGATGAGCAATACATGCTTCGACAATTTCGTGATATTCAGTTCAGCCCTCACTCCAGGTAATGTGGCTTATCTGGCAAGCAATGCCGCCAGGATGAGTACCGAGGTGGAGATTGTTGACGGTATTGAGGCCATAGAACATTCATCCGACAACATCAGTACAAGCGCCACGCCAACCTACAACATGCAGGGTCAGCGAGTCACTCCCGCCACCCGGGGAATTGTCATCAGAAACGGCAAGAAGATACTCGTAAGATAATATCCCGACAAGCAAAATGCACCACGAATTAGCGTTAAGGTGGGTTCTGAAAACAGAACCCACCTTAATAGAACACCCCAAATGCGTTAGAACGACCTATGATATATCAGGAATCGCACCTTCCTGATGATTTCAGCGTGATTTGTGTGAGACTACATGTTAAATCATCAAGAAAATTTGCCAGTTTGAGAAATCTTGATTAATTTTGCAGTGGGTCATGATAGTGTGGCTTTGCCATGCTTTTTATGAGAAACGATTACGGAACAAACCATAGAGGGGAGTTCATAGAACCCACCTTAAAACATTTATCGACAATGACAGAAAGAGATTATCAAAACACTGACTGGCAACACGGCAACAAAGTGCGCCTCACGAACGGAAAGGAATATTTTGTGATGAGACAGAAAAAGAGATACCTTCTTCTGCTCTCAGAGGAATACATGGCCTATTTCGTGGCTGACCATCGTATCATAGATTGCCGTACTTCTGACTACGTCGGCCACACCAATCCGAAGAATCTTCAGAAATCCGAGGTGTAGCGTCTAACCGGAACTGATGACAAAGCCGGATGTCGGCGTCAGTCAACTGGCGTCGGAGGTTTGCCCGGGCGAGAGACAGTAGCGCCGTGTGTTCATGGTCAATGTGGGCATGAGCCTGAAGCGGATTCAGCGCATCATGCGTTTTCGTCATGCCACGAACGAGATAAGACGCGTCTCCCCAGACAACCTCGACCATGCGCTTTGCGCCAACGGCTACACCGGCCACTGCCACTTCAGTCATGAGTTTCACGACATAGTTGGCATCTCGCCAACCGAATGCATCGTCTTGTGCGAAAGCATGGACTCATGCCCATTTGCCGTTCCTATCACACTCCATGACAATCACATGGCGATTGTTTGGCTGTCATACGCTCATAAGACGGTTTCTTGTCATCGGCACTGGTGGCTTAAGGTGGGTTCTAAAAATTCACCGTTTTAATAGAGAAGCATAACAATGGGTT
>JAKSJE010000056.1 GCA_024398405.1 Bacteroidaceae bacterium | reverse complement strand
CGGATTCGGATGGAACAGACTCCCAAAGTCGTTCATGGCAGAGAACACCGTCTTTCTCCTGCTTACTGCATTGATATATATTGTTGTCCGCTAAACATTCACACCCAAAATTTGATTCGTTGATTTGTCGGACAGCCGACTATATTCATGTATATCCACACGTCTAAAAGGGGAAAAACCGTCTATTGAGTCGTAATCAGGCAAATTGGGCATCTTATCAATCCGTATAACGCTACTAACAATAAAATGTTTAGCGGACAGCCGTTGTATTTACTTGATTATAGGGCTTGTGCCTGTCTAATAATAGCCAAAAACAAGGACTAAGAACCGTTTAGCGGACAACAATAATTGATATACAATTTCTACAAGAACATCATGAGCAGACTCGACACCAGGGCTTTCGGACTCAAGAAAACGAGTCGCATAAAGGCTTTTGTCTTCAGGTTCGTCTCCGTACCTGCCAAGTGGATTCTGACTGCAAGGCAGTACGTGCTGAATATCTACACGGAAAACCGTGCTTATGCAAGACCTTTTACAACAGGATTCGGGTAAGACTCCTTTCTTAGTGGATAAAACCTGCGTATTACCTCAAGTCGCATAGTGGGGTAAGGGGAAGGTGGCTACATTTGGCGGTCATTTCATTGCTTATACTACATCGGACTATTGTCTGCTCACGAAATCAGCCTCTGATTGCTTTTTTGAGGATAGTTGCGGATTTTAGGTTGCATTTGTTAGTGCTTTTCCATGATACCGGATTTGCGGAGTTCTTGTGCCACCAGTTCCAGCTCAGCATACCATTCCTCGCCGAAGCGGCGGGTGAGCGTTTCTTTCAGGAACTGATAGACGAGGATGCCTTTTGCCTTGCCGAGTGTGCGTGCAGCGGCACAGACATCCCAGCGGTGGTAGTTGACAGCTGTCATTTCCCCCACTTTGGTCAGTCTGGCAGGGTATAAGGCACAGGAAACGGGCTTGCGTTTCTGGATGGTGCAGTAGGTGCGGCCTTTGTCGTCTTTCCTCGCGAACACACAGTCGCGGTTGTTGACGATGCTTGTCACCAGGTCGCCGGTGATGTCAACGTACACCACACCCTGCCTGACGATGACATCCTGCGCGTCGGGAAGGAGCCGGCTCCACACCTCGTCGGCGGCATCCTCAAGCACGGCTATCTCATCCTCGCTCACAGGCGCACCAGCATCGCCCTCCACACAGCACGCACCCTTGCATGCGTCAATGTCGCAACAGAAGTATTCGGTAAGCAATTCAGTGGACACGAGTGTGTCCTGTATCTCAATCATCATGGTTGTCAGTGTTGTTTATAAGGTCGATAAGGGTCTGCAGCCGTTCCCGGAGCATCCCGAACTGCATGGAAGACCTGAAGTCGTTATTTCTCCTGAGCGCCTCGTCGGGCGGTGTCTGGCTGTGCTGATAGCTCGACAGTTCGTTGCGCCTCTGTATGTCATGGCAGGCATAGTTGAATATCTCACGCTCACGTTCCTTCCTCAGCACGGTACATACGGAGGTGAGGACCGGCAACACGACATTGTCCACAAGGCTGTGACCCTGGATGAAAAGATAAGTGTTCTCGGGAACCACCCCAAGTCGGCGGAGGTCATCCCTCAGTGGTTGCAGCTTTCCTTTCGCTTCCTTGCATTCGCGCTGAAGGTAGGCAATCTTCCTGTTGACATTCTTCTGAAGGAACTCGAAGGACATCTCTGGGCTCTGGTAATTCACCTTCCTGATGGATATGATGTTATTGAACGCTCCCATGGGTAATTTCTCAGCACATCCGCTGCGATGTGTCCATATATGCCAGATGAACAATTCGTAGATGATGCGCGAGTAAATTTCGAGATAGGACTCGAAATCGAATATGCTCCTGTCGTTCAATGTGGAGGACGTGCATACGTTGTGCAGGCTCGGTGCGTAGCACTGATAGTTCTCGATTGCATAGACGAAGGTGTGAATCACAAAAGGGTTGGTCAGCATCTCCCGGCTGAAAGCCGAGTGCTCCTGCATGAGATAGTCGTAGTCCGCATCGACGCAGGCTATCATGCTCGTGCCGAGGTTCTTGCCTAAGTCGTTCATGATGGCGGACTTCTTCCCTTTTGAAAGAGACGTGCGCGACGGCAGCATGACCTCGAACTCCAACGTGTCGGACTCATAGCCGTTCAGTATGTTCCGCCAGAAAGTGATATCGTCGTAACTCTCCACATACGTCACGACCTTCATCTTCCTCCGCTTGGGACGTAGATGGTTGGCGGCGTTGAAATACCGGGATGATAAGTTATCTGTCAGCTTGCTTCCCAAGGCTCATGGATTTATATGTACGTATCGGTGATTTCGGTCACAGTGTCGAGCCATCCGTCCATCACGATTGCCGGGGAGTGGGTGGAGAGAATGATCTGTGCGTTGGGATTCAGGAACTGGATGTGCTCCAGCAGGTGCTGCTGCCAGTCGATGTGAAGGCATATCTCAGGTTCGTCAAGAAGCAAGACGCAAGGCTCCTCGTTCTCTAACAGCACGGTGAGCAAAATAATCAGCAGGTTCTTCTCACCGGCTGACAGCCTGTAGCATGGCAGGATGCCGTCGCCCTGGAAGAATGATAGCGAGTCGTTCTCACGATCAATCAGTTTGCCTGTGTCACGGAACAGCCGGTCAATCAGGTCGCAGAATTCCAGCCACCGCCGGTTTGCCGTCAGTGGGTTCTTTGTCTTCAGTTTGTAGAGTTTCCAGTCGAGGAACGTCTTCACATCAGGGTCGCTTATGGACTCCAGCTGCGATACGCTCATGAGAGGACTGTCGAAACTCTTCAGGAAATTGTATTTGAGACTCGTCGCTCCTTCAGGGAAGACGCTGATGCTGATTCCGTAGTCAGAGAGACGCTCGCCACGGTTCAGCATCTGCAGCCCTTTGGCTATATGCGAGATGACCGTGCTCTTGCCCATGCCGTTCATGCCACTGAGGACGTTGACACCCAACTGGAAGTCAAGTCTCACATGACGCCCTCCATGCCAGAGCTGATCGACCTCGATGCTCTTTATGTATGTACCTGTTGCCATAGTTATCTTCTCAGCATTTTCTTTCCGTTTATGATCACGATGCCTTTGTAGTCCGAACCGACCTTCTGTCCAGACAGATTATGACCGACATATCCGCCGCTCTCCGTCATGGACTCTCCGTCACTGACTTCAGACAAAGCATGAATGGCGGTGGCCTCATCGACAAGAGCCTTTATCTCTTCGTTTTGAAGTGGGTAGTTATAGATGCGCACATCATCGACATAGCCATTGAAAAGAGGGTCGGCACTGAACTGGCTTCTGCCCACATAGCACATCACCGGCCGGAAGTCGGATGGACGGATGCTCACATCGGATGATTCGGCCGCGAGGTTCCCGTCGATAAGAATCGAGACTTTTCGGTCGCTCAATACGACGGCCACATGATGCCATATGGTCGTGGTCATCTTCTTCATAGGGATGATTTGCTCGTCACCACCGTTCTTGATCACGAACCGCATCTCATTACCGTTGTTAGGCGTGAGGAACATGTACTGGTCGGTGCCGTTCCCGAAGTCGAACAGCCGTGTCCAGTTGCCTGTGACGCTTTTCATGTAGAACCATCCGCACAAGGTCATCTCCCTCATGCTGCCGACAGAGTAGGGGAGTTGCACATACTTCTTACCGTCAAGAGTGAGAGCGTTCTCGCCTGAACGATGTAGGATTTTCGTCGTGGTATATACAGGTGTACCGTAAAGATGGGCGTCAAGACTGTTCTCGGTTGTATCGGTCAGGCTTCCATCGAACTGCAACTGCATGACGAGTCTCTTCTCGCCGCTTGTCTGTGACATGACCGGTGTACTGTATTCAGAAGAGTTCCATGTGCGGTCAACGGCCTTGACTTTGTAACTGTATGTCTTGTCCTGCTCACAGAGATTGTCGATGAACTCAGTGCCTTTGACACATCTGGCGATTGTGTTCCATTCGCCATCCTCACCATCGGCGCGGATGATGGTATAGCCACAGATGTCCTCTTCCGCATTCTCATCCCAGGAGAGCAGTATGCTTGCTGACTGGGGTGTCGCCTTAAGTCCTGTGGGAACGGAAGGTGCGTTGGTCTCGCACTCTGCGTCCACAGGGACGAAACGCCATAGCTGACGGTTCTGCTGGGTCGCATTGCTGCCTTTGGTCTGCTGAACGACGGATGTGTTTACAGAGGAGCCATTGGCGCCAAGGACGAGGTTGCTGTATTTGCTATGAATGTAGAAGTAGCCATCGCCAGCATATTTGAGCCACCACAGCTCGTTGTCTCCTTCGGAGCCTGAGTATAGGTTCACCGCTCCGCCATTGTAAAGACTCCAGTTCCATACGTCAAGCACTTTGTTCGAGGCCACACCCTTGATGGTCCAGTAACTGAAGTCACCGCCATGGGCTGAGTCAACATGGTTTACAATCCACTGCTGGTAGGCTTTCTTTGAGTTCTTGGCGAGCACCAGTCCGGTCCCATCCCCAGAACCGCCGTTCTGAGTCTGTAGAATCAGGTTCGCGGCCTTGTTCATCAGTAGGTAAGTTCCGTGGATAGGCGCCGGCTGCACATCCTCGCCGTATGTGATGAAAACCACCCTCTCGGCATTGGTCTGTCCCTGCTGATAACCTGTCCCGCCAGGGGTCTGGACAAGGAATTCCCTCTGAGGTCCGTAGCCGTCGAAGAACACGTCACGGTCCTTGCTCACGAACAGATAGCTCGCTTTGTTCGCCTGACGCTCACTCGTTCCGACAAATGCCTCGTATCTGTTGTCCAGAGTGTTCCTGTACACTGAGCCGGCAGTCCATGTGTCGCGTGACTCGGCGTATGCCAGCCTGTCACCGAAACTCGCCCGGCAGAACTCGCCGCGCGCCAGACCGTCAAAACCCCACCATATCCCCTGAGTCATTCCGTACTGAACACCGACCATCGCCTCCATGACGTTATGAAGCTCGTCGGCTGTACCAATCTTGCCGTCGGCTTTCACCTGAGTGAAAAAGCGTGCGTAATTGTCGAATGATCCGGCTAACTGGTGGGTGTTTCCTTCTTCGAGATAGGCCTTGAGGTAATTATACCATTCCAGTGCCTTGTCATCGTTGAGGGTGTTACCGCCACAGAGCCTGATTGTGTCCAACCGAGGGAACTGTCCGCTTCTCACTGCCTTGCAGATATTCAGGAAATCAGTCTTGGTGCCTTGTCCCCAGCCATAGTCGGGCTCGTTGAACGGAGCGATGCTCACCACTTTGAAACCCTTGTTCTGAGCGTATTCCGTAGTCTTGTCGAAGAGCCGTGCCCAGTTGGTGGGATCCTGCTTATACATATCCCTGACCACTCCGTCAACGGGATCGTCATTCAGGAGAAGCTCCACGTGCTTGCCTATCAGGGCGATATGATTTAGACGGCTGGCGAGTTTGTTCTTGTGACTATTAGACAACTCACCTGTCGAGGTCAGGTCGTAGTTGGGGTTGAACGATGCACGCGCGAGTTCGATTTGCTCTTTACCTATGAAGGCAATGCCACGACGGATGTTGGCCTCACTGTCCCATGCTGTGTCCATTCCCCATTTAATGCGGAAGGGCTCGCCTTCGTAACTAATGTCGAACGGAACAGTGCAATTAGCCACTTTCCACGCTCTCACATTATCACTTGCTCTCTCGGGCTGAGCATAGGAACAAAGGACCGCAAGATTAAATGCGCAAAACAGCACCAATGAATGACGTCTCATAGTATCTGCAAGTATTAAGGGGTGTTCTATTAATTACATTTTAGATGATTTTGAGATTTATCTTTGCAGGTTGATGTCTTGAATGAAGGAGCGATGCGGGCATCGTGACTGAATGAAGGACAGCAAGATGCAAAGAAAAAACCAAAAGCATCAAAATAGCAATAACACCCATAGTTTGTAAGTTTTTTAATTTTGCGGGGAATTAATAGAACACCCCTTAATGGCTATTTCTCTTATTCGAATTCAATCTCTCCGAAGAACTCCGGTCTGTGGAAGTCAGGTGTATCAGTCTTGATTCTGTTCCATGACAGATAATGCTCCAATGGGCCTGACCCACCACATTTGTAGAAATTCACCTTTGAGTGTACACCTCTCAGCGACCTGATGTCATGATAAGTGAAGACAGTCAACGGCACCACAAGCGCGACTTCCCATTCGGTCTTTCCACCTACCTCACCAAGGCCTTCAGACCCTAACGAAGCCCAGCGGAGAATCTTGGCGAGGTTCTCCTGTGTGGATGGAATCCTGTCATAGCGGCCGGTGCCGAAACCGAGTAGGAGTCTCCCGATACAGTTACATTCAAGGTTATAGTACCTGTCATCACCATCAGGTGCGAAGAACGTCTCCACACAGGCATCCGTCCATACCTGACCATTATCCTCCGTGACGAAAGCACGCAGTCCTTCCTCTGCCGTGCGGAAATGGAGAAAGAGCGCTTCGTCATTATGGGCAATGGCAAACCGGGTCTCAGGAGCATAGGCATAGACATCTGGCCAGTCAACACACTCGATAGTACAATACTCAATGGCGTTCTTCCTGAACAACTCAGGAACATCAATGGCTTGAACACCTTTCACTTCAATAAAACTCGCTTTCATAATTCTTGTTTTTTATCTGTTGGTTATATTTGAATTATCATCTGTTGAATATCAGTCTGACCTCCGAGCACAGACCCGAAGGCATTGGCTTCCAGTTCTCGTATGTGGTTTTCCTATATGCCAGATCCACCACATTGATTTCCTTGAATTTTCTCCATACCGTACCATCGCGGTCCATTTTTGCTATTCTATTGGCAGGAAGGTTGCAGACCTCTACCTCAAGAGTGTTGACACCCTTTTTCAGATAGTCCGTGATGTTATATATATAAGGTGTGGCGAATAACGTAGCCACTTCCTTCCCGTTCACTGTCACCCGTGCTGTCTCCCTTACGTCACCAAGGTCGAGCATAACTGTCTCTACGGAGTCCAAAGTGAATGAGGTGCTATAAAGACCTGTTGCCATCACGTCCTCATAGCCTAAAGTGGTCCAGTCGCTCGGTCGTTCCATGGCGATAGGCTGAATATTGGCAGGCTTGCCATCTATAATCGAGAACGAGAAGTTCCAGTTACTTAGCGTCTTCGTCTGAGGATTGCCAGTCATGAGATATTCATGAGATTTGATGCCTTCGCTTTCGACCCTGTCCCTCGTCAGCAGCAGTATGGTGCTTTCTCCCGACTTCAGTTGGATGCGGACGGAGGTGTTGTCACCTTCCCGCCTCAATGCTGCCTTGGTGATTTTCCCATCCATCGGATTGAACAGGAATGCCATTGTACCGCCGCGCGCAAGTGTGACCCAACTGTCCACATCCTTTCCCTGAAGGTTACTGATGAAATAATGATAACCCATCTCGTTGGAACGTCTGATCGCACTCAGGCCGCACTCCTTCCTCATCAGTTCAGGCACACAGCCTGTGTCCTGGGCAAGTAGGTCTCTCAGTTCTGACAAGGCATTCCTGAACTTGGTTTCCTGCCCAGTCCTGCCGAATCCCGGGACATTCTCAGGGAGGTTGCCGTTCACTACGACCCGCACACCGTTCTTTGCCAACTCCACCAGTTTCTCCAATGTCTCCAACGGCATGAACCTCACATCAGGAATGACAATGGCATCATACTTCGTACTGGCAATGCTCAGCCTGCCATGCTCTGCCTTCAAACTCTGGATGTATTTGTCAGAGATATAGTCACAGTCAAATCCGTCCTTGATGATTCTGTTTATCGCACTGATGAACTTGGGAGCCTTCTCGCCCATGCTATGGATGTCAAACTGAAGCAACCTGCCAGGTTGTTCATAGAGCATATCGTAGTAAGGAAGATAGACAAGGATGTCGTTGTCTGGTTGTCCGTACTGCATCCATGACTGTACGCGCTCGATGTACTTTGAGAAGGCGGGCATCGCCGACCACCAGTTGTTTGCCGGGCTCATGTCAACAGATGCGTAGAAACGCCAGCCTGGCCATTCAGCATCCTTCGGGCTGTAACAACTGCCGTGAAAGAACACATGATTCACCCCGGCAACCATCATCAGGTCGAACTCAGGTTTGCATTGTGAGAGGGAGGTGCGGAAATGCTCTGTTAGCCATGTGAATGTCTCTGACGAGACGAGTTTCCGGCCGCTGATATGTGCTGCCGACGATGCGTACTTCAGCATCGACAAGTCGGAATCGTTCTTCTTCGTGAAACCTGAGTCAGTCCTGAGTCCTTTGATTCCGAAATCCGACAAGCCGAACCCCTCACATTCTGGGATGTCCACTGCGGCGTAGATGTCAATGAGGTTCGCGGGACTTCCGTGTGCCTGATTTCTCGTGGCTGCCCCATGTGAATGCGCCCAGTCTGTCCATTGTGTGGTGAAATTCTCTAAAAGCAACTCACCCAATGTCTCTCTGTAGTCAGATATTATCCGTCTGTCAGTGGCGAACTCCTTCCAATGACTCCTGAGGTCATAGCCTCTGCGCTTCTTGAACTCGTCAAGGAATGTGGGAGTCCAGTCTGCTCCATACACCTCGTATGAGTCGTTGAAGAAAGTATGTGGAAAACCCGTCCCGTTTTCAGCGAACGCTCTGTCAAATGCCTCGAGGTAATGTCTGACAGCGGTCTTGTCGAAATGGTCAATGACAAATCCCTCACCGCCTGGTGCTGCGCGTTTCACCTTCTGTCTCGTCCTGCCGACCACAGGACCGTCAGTAGAACTCTTCTCCAACCTGCATGCCGCCTCGTCAAGTGGGACATTGGGCCCGCCGAACGGCCAGCCTGTGCCGGTAGCCATGTCAACCTCTATGCCGAACTCCTTGCCGAGTTGCTCTGTCCTGCCGAGCATCTCCATCCATTTCGGAGAAAGATACTGGATCTCATTCTCGTCATTGCCTTGAACGCCGTAGATAGGAGTGATTTCCACACCGCCGATTCCAGCCTTGCTGAACTCACTGAGATTGTATCTCAGACCCTCTTCATCCACCGCACTGCCCATCCACCACCATCTCGTGTATGGTTTTGCCTCCTTGGCGGCATTAGGCCATACGACGGTCTGGTCGCCCGCAGGCCTCTCCATGCCGTAGATTGGAGTTTCGGCAAGTCTGAAGGAGCGGAAGTCATCAGGTTGTTTCGGACTGAATGTCCTGTAGTCGGAAACTATGTGTCTCGTGAACGGTAGTTTCAGTCGCATCATCCCTTCCACCACCATCTTGCTAATCTCATAAGCACCATAGTTGTTGAAGTGGGTATTGTCGGCAAGTGCGGTAATCTGCCGTGGGAAAGTGCCGGCTGGATAGTGTACCAATGCTTTCTTTGAGTTCTCGACACCTAACGTCTCAAAGAATGTACGTGTCATTTCGTGCACTTCGATAACCTGCACGTTCAGTTCCCTCGCAACTGCTCTCATGGCATCAGGGTAATCACCATGTGTCTCGCGAATTCGGCCTTGATCATCAAAACTGCGTCTTTGCGTCGGGGTGACGAACACTGGAACCGCCTCTTTGTCACGCACCATCCCGACCAATGTCCTGAGTTGTGAGGCGAAGTTCTTGTACGGTCCTGCGCCTTCTTGCTTTTCCTTCTGGTCATTATGGCCGAACTCCACAAACACATAATCGCCCCTCCTGACTCCCGGCATCATCTGGCGGATTCTTCGGGAGTGCATCAGTGTGGTCATCGACCAACCACTCTCCGCATAGTTCGCCACGCTTACACCGTCACCGAACCAACGAGGGAGCATCTGACCCCAGCTGGCCCATGGCTCGAAGTCTTGATCCACTACGGTGGAATTGCCACAGAGCCACAGTGTCACGGCCTTGTCGGTCGGCTCGATTCGAAGAGAAGCCACAGCAGGTGCGTCACCATTGAACTCGAATGTCAGTTTGTCGTCCCAGTCCAGTCCAAGAGTGTTCTTTCTGACCTCCACCTTCGTGCGGTCTGTCTCGCTGACAAACGGTCCTCGTTTGTTGATGCTGAACGTAAAGGTCTTCGTCTGGCCTTTCTTTGTCTTGACATCCTCAAGGAACAGACGTCTCTGTTCGGCTTTAATGGTGGTGTTACCGTCATGCGTCTTCGAACCAAGAACAATCGTGACCTTATAGTTGCCGTCTCTCAGGGCAACGGAGAAGAACCTCGTTCCGTCCTTGTCTATAGGAGCGTATTCAGACAAATCATACCCATAGCCCGTAACTGGCGAATACAAGTCATCATCGTCTATCACAGTCGCACCATTTGCGGAGCCTTCAAAGACGAATGTCTGTCCACTGACAGGAAGGAAGGTGAGAAGAAGAAACGATAAATATAGTGAATGCCTCATACGAACATCGTCTTTTTTAAGGTGAGTTCTATAAATTCATTTCTTGCGATTTTGAGGTTTGTTCCGAGCAGGTTGCTGTG
>JAKSJE010000055.1 GCA_024398405.1 Bacteroidaceae bacterium | reverse complement strand
CTGTTCGGAACAAACCTCAAAATCGCAAGAAATGAATTTATAGAACCCACCTAATATAATATTTATGAGAAAAAATCTTTTTAAATCAGTAATCGCAATGGCTATTACATGTGCTGCCTGCACCAGCGGAGAGACTGGCATGGGCATCAAGTTGGAGAACATGAACGACAGTGTGGCTCCAGGTACCGACTTCTACCAGTATGCTTGTGGTGGATGGATAAAAAACAACCCGCTGAAACCTGAGTACTCCCGTTTCGGCAGTTTTGACCAAGTGGCAGAGAACAACCGTGAGCAAATCCGTCAGCTCATCGAGGAACTGGCTTCGGGAGAGAACGAACCAGGAAGCGTGGGCCAGAAAATAGGTGACCTCTACAACATGATGATGGACTCCGTCCGTCTGAATAATGACGGAATCGCCCCGATGATGGACGACTACAAAGCAATCGAGGCGCTTGCTGACCGTGACTCGCTCATTTCCTACTTCATCCGTAATGACAACCTGGGACTCGGTTTCATCTTCGGGTCCGGAATCGGCGCCGACATGATGAACTCGACCATGAACCTCGTCTCTGTAGGTCAGGGTGGACTTTCGCTCGGCAACAAAGACTACTATGTGAACGATGACGAGGCCACGCTCAAGATCCGTGAGGCCTTCAAGAAGCACATCGTGAAGATGTTCGTGCTGTTGGGTGACGACGAGTCCACTGCCACACGCAAGATGAACAGCGTCATGCAAATAGAGACCGCCGTGGCCAAAGTCAACAAGAGCCGTACTGAGCTCCGCGACGTGGAGGCTAACTACCATAAGATGTCATACGAGGAACTGAAGCAGGAATACGCCGGATTCCCTTGGGACGAGTATTTCGCTGCTTCTTTCATCACCGATCTCGACTCTGTTGACATAGGTCAGCCAGAGGCAATCAAGAATGACATAGCCATCCTCAACACCACTGACCTGCAGGCTCTCAGGGACTGGATGCAGTGGAAACTGCTTGATGGCAGCGCCAGCGTGCTCGGAGACACGATCGAGGAGGCGAACTTCGAGTTCTATGGGAAAATCCTCTCCGGCCAGCAGGAGATGCAGCCTCGATGGAAACGTGCCGTGAATGCGGTGAACGGTGTGCTCGGTGAGGCTGTCGGCGAGATGTACGTGAAGAAATACTTCCCGGCTGAGAACAAAGACCGTATGCTCCAGTTGGTAGGGAACCTGCAGAAGTCACTGTCCGAACGTATCGACCTCCAGGAATGGATGAGCGACAGTACCAAGATTCGCGCCAAGGAGAAACTCAATGCGTTTTATGTGAAGATTGGCTATCCTGACAAATGGAAGGACTACAGCAAACTGACCATAGACTCTTCGAAGACGCTCTATGAACTGTATAAGGACATAAGTATCTGGGCAGTCAGGAAAGAAGTCGAGGAAAAGTACAAGAAACCTGTCGATCGCGACGAGTGGCACATGACTCCTCAGACCGTGAACGCATACTACAATCCGACTACTAACGAGATATGCTTCCCTGCAGGTATCCTCCAGTATCCGTTCTTCGACATGGAAGCCGATGACGCTTTCAACTACGGTGCGATTGGTGTCGTGATAGGTCACGAGATGACCCATGGTTTCGATGATCAGGGCAGCCAGTTCGACAAGGAGGGCAACTTCAACAACTGGTGGGCAGAGGGCGATGCCGACAAGTTCAAGGAGCGTACTCAGAGGATGGTCAATTTCTTCGACAAGATAGAGGTGCTTCCTGGCCTGTTCGCCAATGGCTCGCTTACCCAGGGTGAGAACATCGCCGACCACGGAGGTCTGAAGATTGCTTTCCAGGCATTCAAGAACGCGACTATGGATAATCCGCTCCCGGTGAAGAACGGTCTGACGCCTGAGCAGCGTTTCTTCCTTGCTTATGCCGGGGTATGGGCGCAGAACATCACCGAGGAGAAGATGCGTCAGTTCACGATCTCTGACCCTCACTCGCTCGGTGAGTGGCGTGTGAATGGCGCACTCCCTCACATCGACGCATGGTACGAGGCATTCGGAGTGACAGAAAACGACCCTATGTTCATACCGAAGGAAGAACGCGTGAATATCTGGTGATGAGGAAACTGGAATTGCTTGCTCCGGCAAGGACGGCAGACATTGGCATCGAGGCAATACGCCACGGTGCTGATGCCGTTTATATAGGCGCTCCCCGGTTCGGCGCCAGGATGGCAGCCGGAAACACGGTGGAGGACATCGGCAGGCTCGTCAGGTTCGCCCATCTGTTCGGCGCCAGGGTCTATGTGACCATAAACACTTTGCTCCATGACGATGAGCTGGATGAGGTGGAGCGGCTGACCGATCAGCTTCACGACATCGGTGTTGACGCACTGATAGTACAGGACCCGAAAATCCTCACGTTACGCCAATACGCCAATCCGGGCGATGGTGGCTACATCCCGCTTCATGCAAGCACGCAAATGGATAACCGCACGTCCGGGAAAGTCCGTCTGCTACATGAGTCCGGCTATCAGCAGATAGTGCTTGCGCGCGAATTGAGCCTCGAGGACATAGCACGGATACATGAGGAAGTCCCGGAGGCAAGACTGGAGGTGTTCGTCCACGGAGCGTTGTGTGTCAGTCTCAGCGGTAGGTGCTACGCAAGCGAGTATTGTTTCTCGCGTAGCGCGAACCGCGGAGAGTGTGCGCAGATGTGCAGGATGGAGTACGACCTCATCGAGGATGAACACAACAGGCGAGGACAGAGCCGCGAGAACATCCTGTTGGAGAAGAAACACCTCCTTTCCCTCAAGGACCTGTGCCTGATTGACTCCCTGCAGCAGCTTGCTGACGCGGGGGCGGTGTCGTTCAAGATTGAAGGCAGGCTCAAGGACGTGTCCTATGTGAAGAATGTGACCGCTGCCTACCATAAGGCTCTGGACGCACTCGTGGAGTCACGGCCAGAGGAGTACGAGAGGGCAAGTCATGGCAGGGTGGAACTCACCTTCACTCCAGACGTGAGGAAGAGTTTCAACCGTGGTTTCACTACATACTTCCTCTATGGCAGGACCAACAAAATCCATTCGTTCGACACTCCCAAGTCCGTAGGTGAGGAGGACGGACTGGTGAGGGACACTTCGGTCACTTCCTTCAGAGTGACAGGGACGACTGTGTTCCATAACGGTGACGGACTGTGCTTTATCGACTCTGCGGGCAAACTGCAGGGATTTCGCGTGAACAAGGTTGAGAACGGCAGACTTTTCCCTCTCGACATGCCGCGCGAACTGCGACCCGGCCTACGCCTGTATCGTAATTTCGACAAACAGTTCGAGGACCAGCTTGCCGGCAAGAGTGCTGAACGCTACATCCCAGTGGATATCGTGATGAGCGAATCCCCGGATGGCTTCGTGCTGACCATGACCGATGACCTCGGCGGCGTGACCACAAAGGAGTTCGGGTGTGTGAAAGAACTGGCGCGTACCCATCAGGGTGAGAATATACGCCGTCAGTTGGGAAAGATGGGAGACACTCGTTACCGACTGCGTGACTTGGTCATCGAGGGAGACAGAAACTGGTTCATCCCCTCGTCCGTGCTAAGCCGGTGGAAACGAGAGTTGCTGGAATGCCACGGCCGGCTTCCGATGCTGCCAGCCGTCAACATACGCCCTTGTCAAGCCCCGCGGCCGGAAGGAGCAGAGCCTGTTCGCTTGCTCGACCCCCCGTCAGATGCCCTCATGACGTGCAAGCACTGCATCAAGTTCGCGATGGGGTGGTGCGGAAAACGGACTAACACACTTTACCTTCAACTGGAAAACGGGATCAGGTTCAGGCTTGAGTTCGACTGTAAGAACTGTCAGATGAAACTGAGAAAGGTATGAGATACATCCCGGTCATCCTGCTGCTCCTCCTGTTCGCACTGCCTGTCTCGGCACAGCGATGGCAGGACACTGATACACTGTGCGAACTCACACAAGCACAGGTGGATAGCCTGTGCTTCAGGTTCTCGCATCATTATACGATAAACTTCAATTTCCGTCTCAAGTCCGACTCGCTTGTGCTCATACCGAACGAAAGCGACTTCGTTGACACCTGCGTCGTGCTGAGGGACGAGTTGCTGGTCGTTGCTGACATTCGGCAGGCCGACACCGTGTGGGTGAAACTCTACCGTGACCAGATTACCATGGGGTGGGTCAGTGAGCAGGAACTGCTGCGGTCGGCAATCCCCGACGATGTCATTTCCGAGATCATAGACTTTTTCGAGTCGCATACAATCCTGCTCTATCTGATACTCTCCGCACTGCTGGCGGTGGGAGTATTGATGTACAGAATCAACAGACTCTATTCGGTCGCTTATGTCTTGCTTACACTTGCCCTGAGCATGAGTGTATGGTATGTCGTGGAGACTCAGCATGACTTCTGGCAGGAATTCTATTTCCATCCGACTCTCAACCCGTTCGTCCTCCCCCGGGAACTCAAGGTCGCGGTACTGTTGTTCTGGACCGAATGCGTCATGTCCATTGCCCTGATATTCGTGACTTATGATTATTTCTCAAGACAAAGCACACCGAGTTCCAAGTAATGGCGGTGAGCATATAGCTCATGTCAATCTTTCATTTGCGTGGAATTTATAGAACAGTTGTTCTGGACCGAATGCGTCATGTCCATTGCCCTGATATTCGTGACTTATGATTATTTCTCAAGACAAAGCACACCGAGTTCCAAGTAATGGCGGTGAGCATATAGCTCATGTCAATCTTTCATTTGCGTGGAATTTATAGAACACCCCTAAATAAATTATCAAAAAATTTTGCCAGTTTATGGATATTTATTATCTTTGCGCAAATTTTATCTAATGTCGTTATTCATTTTTTAATTTTTAACTGTATGAAAAGATTTTCATTACTAATCGGTTTGCTTACAATGGTGCTTTCCGCATCAGCTGTAAACATTGACAATTTGTTTGCTGGTGACAACACCAACTTCGAAGGTGGTACAGTAGGCCAGTGGTTTGGTTGGTCTGGCGCTCCTGCTCCTTTGGCTCCTGGTTTCGAGAGCGAGTACTGTCTCCATGTTCAGGTTAATGCCACTGCCGCTAATCCTTGGGATAATCAGATCGCTTACGACTTCCCTGCAACACTTGAGCCGGAAACCTATCACCTCAAGTTCATGGCGAAGGGTACAGGTACTATCCAGCCAGTACTTCAGAGCGAAAGTTACGGAGATCAGGTCTATGGTCCTGAATTCAACCTCACTGATGAATGGCAGGAGTTCACTGCTGTGATGGTCGTCACCGCTACAACAGACATCCAGTTCCGCATCAACTATGGCAAGGCAACTGAGGTGTTCATGGACAACATCGAATTCGGTCTCGAGGAGAAGATTATCCCTGCTGATGACTACTATCTCTACAACGTAGAGGCAGGTGCGTTCCTTGCTGGTGGTAATGACTGGGGTACTCGCGCCTCACTGAAAGAGCATGGCTACAAGTTCGGTCTTGCTTCAGTTGAAGGTGGCTACACTCTTGACTCTTATACCTACAACAACGCTACAGACCACTTCCTTGGCACAAACGGCTACGTCGATGCACCGGCCGCAACATGGACAATCAAGCCAGCAGGCAAATACACTGATCCAGTCAGTGAGAAGGAGTATGTGACATACACTATTTCCAACAATGGCAATTTCGTAGGAAACCAGGACGGCAATTTCGTCTCTGCTGAACTTACAGACGGCAAGGCCGCAGCCGCTCAGTGGGTGCTCATCTCTAAGAATGACTTACTTGACGCGTTCAATATCGCTACTCAGGATTATCAGGTGGACGCTACATTCCTTATCGATGTTCCTAACTTCAGCCGTAACCACAAAGTTGACGGCAATGTGAACCCTTGGCAGGTCAGTGCCGACTGTACGAACAAAAACCTCAGCGGTGGCGACAATACGAATATGTGTGCTGAGTCTTGGCACTCAACATTTGATATATACCAGGAAATCAACGATGTTCCTAATGGGTATTACACACTTTCCATTCAGGGCTTCTGCCGTCAGGACGCAGACGACACAACTCCATTCTACTTCTACATCAACGATGCGAAGCAGCCTGTGGATTTGCTGACTGGTACTGAGAACAGCATGGGCGAAGCATCAGCCGCATTCACCAACGGTCTGTACTATCAGAAGCCTCTGACTGTTCAGGTAACTGACGGCAAACTCCGTGTCGGTATCAAGAACGAGACGAACACAACCATGTGGGCAATCTGGGACAACTTCGAACTGTCTTACAGCCCTGTTGATCCTTCGGTCGAGACTATGGATAATGTCTTAGTCGGTGCGAACGGCCAGGTCGTTCCGGTTTCCGTTGAGGTTGGCTCAAAGGCAAGTGTCGTTACTCCATTCGATGCTGACGCTGTGGCTCAGGCTCTCGGTGTGACAGACCTGAGATTCGCATATAAGTTCGCTATCAACGCAAGCACTGCTTACTCACTTGATGACGTGGTTTATCTTCCTGAGACAGGTTACAGAAACATCAATGGTGATGTCTGTGATGAGGATGGCGCTGCTGTTGGCGTGAACGTGTTGGCTAATGGAAAGATCATCGTCACTCCGATCTCTCTTCCTGCTGCAACTGCTCCTGCAATGAACGTTTACGACGTATTCGTTGCCAACGACACCGCATACCTCCTTACTACCCAGATCACATTTGAGGACAGTGACCCTGACGGCGCAACCTCAATCAACAACCTGAAGGCAAACGTCGAAGGTGGCATCATCTACGACCTCACAGGCCGCAAGGTGTCTTCTGTTAAGGCCGGTCAGGTTTACATCGTGAACGGCAAGAAGGTACTCCTCAAATAAGCCATTGAATACATCCTGCATGTCTTGCAGGCTATTATGGAAGTCCGGGGCTCGTCCTCGGACTTTTTTCGTACACCGGCAAATGAGGTTCTCAATGGCGGACTTGATGCGATGAACCTTAAATTCACGCCTAATGTTTTTGTTATGTGGAAAATATGTAGTATCTTTGCAAAAAATACCCGTAATCGCTTATTATTTTGGATTAACATGAAAAAATCACCATTAGTATCATTGGTTGTGCTTGTTGGTTTCGTGTGCTCTTGTGTTGACGTACCAGAAACACCAACTACTTATTTCGACACGATGAAAGTGAGGAAAAGCACCGAGACTCTCACTTACTCTTTCTCCGCTAAACTGAAGGGAAAGCAGGATGTCAACATCATGCCTCGCATTAGTGGCACGCTGACTCAAGTGTCAGTCAGTGAGGGCCAGAAGGTCTCGGCTGGACAGGTCCTATTCGTCATCGACCAGAAGCCATATCAGCTCCAACTTCAGACCGCGCAGGCGAATCTCCTTGCCGCGAAGACCCAGTTGTCCACCGCTCAGATTAACTACGAAAGCACCAAAGGACTTTTCGATAAGGGCATCATCAGCAAATATGTCTTGGAGACATCGGAGAACTCATACAAGAACGCCCAGGCGGCTGTGGCCCTTGCCGAGTCGCAGGTCGCGAGCGCTTCCAACGACCTGAGCTACTGTAGTGTGACAAGCCCGGCGTCGGGTGTCGTCGGCTCAGTCAACGTGAGGGTAGGAGACCTTGTCGGCCCTTCCATGCCGACGGCTATGACGACAGTCAGCGACAACAGTGTCATGGAGGCTTATTCCTCTGTGCCGGAGTCCCAGTACCTGAACCTGCTGAACAGCCAACAGGAACTCTTCAGCGACAAGTCATTCGTTGACCTCTTCCCACCTGCTACACTCAAACTGAAAAGCGGTGAGATCTATCCTGTCCAGGGAAAATTGATATCTTTCTCCGGTGTCGTTGACCCGACGACGGGTAGTGTGTCTGTCAAGACCGCCTTCGACAACCCCGATGGAGTGCTTCGTTCGGGAATCTCAGGGTCGGTGCTGTTCAGTTTCGAGGAAGACGACATGATGGTCATCCCGCTGACAGCTGTCAACACCATCCAGGACAAGTCGCTGGTCTATGTCCTTCAGCCTGACAGCACTGTCAAGGCAACGGTCATCATGACTCAGGACATGAACGACGGAAAGAATTGCTGCGTCCTTGAAGGTCTTAAGGTCGGCGACGAGATTATAACCTTAGGCGTGAACAACATCGCCGATGGCCAGAGAGTCAGTGTGAGACAAGACAAGTCGAAATAATAAGCAGTACTGTTCATGAATAAGGAGTATTTTTTCACCACCCGTAAGGTGATGGCAGGCGCCATCGCCATTGTTACCCTTCTGGTGGGCTTCATATCCCTGACCACGTTACCGGTGGAACAGTATCCGGACATCGCCCCTCCTACGATCAACGTATCCACCACATACACTGGTGCTGACGCCAATTCATGCATGAGTTCTGTCATCGTACCGCTTGAGGAGGCTATCAACGGTGTGGAGGACATGATGTATATGTCCTCCTCCGCATCGAGCAACGGCCAGGTTGAGATCAGGGTCTATTTCAAGCAGGGTACAGACGCCGACATGGCGACGGTCAATGTGCAGAACCGTGTCTCGAAGGCCCTCGGACTTCTACCGACAGAGGTCACTCAGGTCGGGGTTATGGTCGAGAAGAGCCAGAACAGCATGCTTCAGATAGGTTCGTTGGTGAGCACAGACGGACGTTTCGACGAGAAGTTCATCTCCAACTACCTGGACATCTACGTACTCCCACGCCTCCTTCGCGTCAACGGTGTCGGAAAGGTGACCTCACTCGGCGACAAATATGCCCTTCGAATCTGGCTGAAGCCTGACGTGATGGGACAGTACAACCTCCTGCCTGATGACATCTTCGCGGTAGTAGGCTCGCAGAACGTAGTCAAACCAGCCGGAACATTGGGCGACCGCTCCCAGAACACTTATCAATACACTCTTGAATACTCAGGACGCCTGAAGTCAATAGAGGAATTCGAGGATATCGTAGTCAAGTCGAATGACGATGGCACGGAACTCCATCTCTCTGACGTAGCCGATATAGAGTTAGGAACTGAAAGCTACACTTTCACCTCCCAGATAGACGGCAAACCAGGTGTCTGCTTCATCGTCAATCAGGCTCCCGGCGCGAATGCCACCAAGGTGAACAATGAGATCAACAAACTCTACGAGCAGATAAAGCCGATGCTACCTCCTGGACTGGAATTCGCCACCTTGATGTGTTCCAACGACTTCCTGAACGCTTCCATGTACACGGTGGTTGAAACTTTGGTAATCGCGATTATCCTTGTGGTGCTTGTGGTCTATCTCTTCCTCCAGAGTTTCCGTGCGACGGTGATTCCGACCATCTCCATCATCATATCCATGATAGGCACCTTCGCCATAGTGAAACTGTCGGGATTCTCCTTGAACATCCTGACCCTTTTCGCCCTCGTCCTTGCAATCGGTACGGTGGTGGATGATGCGATAGTGGTGGTCGAGGCTGTGATGGCGAAGTTCGAGTCGGGTGTGAAGAACCCACTTCAGGCCACCAACGAGGCAATGCACGATGTGTTCATGGCAGTGCTTTCATGTACTTGCGTGTTCATGGCGGTGTTCATCCCGGTGACCTTCATGCCAGGAACCTCCGGCACGTTCTTCACCCAGTTCGGTGTCACACTGGCTGCCGCCGTCGGTCTGTCTGGTGTCAACGCCCTGACACTCTGCCCTGCGCTCTGTGCCGTGATGCTTCGTCCTGAGAAGGAAGGCAAAGGGCGCAAGGACCTCAACTACTATGTCAAGAAAGCCTACAATGCAGCCTACGGAAGCATCTTCAGAAAATATCAGACTGCTGTTCATAAGTTCATCGGCCGTCCGGCGATAGCATGGATCTCGCTCGTGGCATCGCTGGTCCTGATGTTCTGGCTCATGAGCACCACGCCTACCGACCTCGTGCCGCAGGAAGACCAGGGTGTAGTGATGATTAATGTCTCGACTCCTCCGGGTTACACCCTTGAGCAGACCAATCAGGTCATGCTTCGCGTTCTCGACATAGTGAAGAAGAATGACGAGGTGGAGCATGCGGCGGTAATCTCCGGCTACGGAATGCTTTCGGGAGCCGATGCCAGCGCAGGCTCGATTTTCGCGAAACTCAAGAACTGGGAGGAGAGAAAGGGACTGGAACACTCCATCGACATGGTGATGTACAGAATATACCAGGATGCGCTCGCCATACCGGAGATACAGGTCGTACCGTTCCAGATGCCACAAATCCCAGGTTACGGAAACGGCAACTCCATCGAACTCAATGTGCAGAGTCAGGACAACTCCACGATGGAGGAGTTTGCTGAACGTGTCAAGTTGTTTGCCGCTAAACTGAACGAGAGGGAGGAAATCAGTTCCGTGTTCAACAGCTACAACAACACTTATCCTAAGTATAAGGTCAATATCAACTCCACCATCTGTATGCGTGCAGGTGTCTCGAAGTCGGAGGTGCTCAATGTCTTAGGCGCATATTGCGGCGGTGCCTATATATCCAACTTCAATCTCTACAACAAGATTTACCGTGTCATGGCTGCTGCCGGCTCAGAGGCACATCTCGACCCGACGTCGCTGAGCAATATGTTCATCAGGGTCAAGAACGGCAGCATGGCGCCTCTGTCGCAGTTCGTCACGCTCACCCCGATGGTGGGCTCCACTGTGGAGAAGCGATTCAACCTCTTCCCTGCAATCACCCTGAACATCACTCCTAATGCCGGAGTGTCCTCAGGCAGTACGATGGCCGCCATCGACCAGGTGTTCAAGGAGACTATGGGCAGTACAGCCGCCTATGAGTACGGTGGTCTCTCGCGTGAGACGGCCGAGACTGCCGGAAGCAACGACACGGTGTTCATCTATATCATCTGCATTCTGTGCATCTACCTCATCATGGCGTGCCTCTATAACTCATGGTACATTCCGTTCGCAGTGCTGTTGTCCATCCCGTTCGGACTCATGGGGGCATTCCTGCTGACCTATCCGCTCGCAGCCCTGGGACTTGGGTTCACGAACAACATCTACCTCCAGACTGGTGTCATCATGCTCATCGGACTCCTCTCCAAGACCGCCATCCTCATCACTGAGTACGCTTCCGACAAGCATAAGCAGGGTATGAGCATCCATGATGCGGCATTCGAGGCGGCAAAGGAACGTCTTCGCCCTATCCTCATGACCGTGGCTTGTATGGTCATCGGTATGATTCCGTTGCTGATAGCGAGTGGAGCCGGAGCGGCGGGAAACCGGTCGCTCGCACTCGGAGTGATTGGCGGTATGGTGATAGGTACGGTGGCTCTGGTATATGTGGTTCCTGTGTTCTACATCTTCTTCCAGAAAGTCCATGAGAGATTCAGTTGAGATGGGTTATGATAAGGTGGGTTCTATAAATTCACCGAATAATACAAATTTATCAAACATGTGTGACA
>JAKSJE010000054.1 GCA_024398405.1 Bacteroidaceae bacterium | reverse complement strand
GTCCGTAGTCGTTGATAATGTCATGCGCTCCATTGCGATGTCTCGTGCGGTGTATAGCCAAATGGCGTGCGGTGTCAGATTGAGGACACAGACAACAACTACAAAACGGACATCGTACAGGAAGTATTTGAGGACACACCTTAAATATATTTGGAAATGTCGTAAAAAGGTCTTAACTTTGCGTTTTGTAAGTAAATTCACATTATTTCTCATATTAATCATAATAGAAAATGGCAGTTAGAAAAGAAAAACTCTTCTCAGAGTTTCAGGCGCCAAGCAAGCAGGAATGGGTTGACAAGATCAACGTGGACCTGAAAGGTGCGGACTTCGAGAAGAAAATGGTCTGGAGGACCAACGAGGGTTTCAACATGCAGCCCTTCTATCAGAGAGAAGACGTCAAGGACCTTGCCTCTGTGAACTCTCTACCTGGACAGTTCCCTTACGTTCGCGGAAACAAAAAAGACAACAACGTATGGTTCGTTCGTCAGAACATCAGCGTGGAATGCCCGAAGTCAGCAAACGAGAAGGCTCTCGACGTTCTCAACAAGGGTGTTGACTCTCTCGGTTTCTGCATTCCGGCAGAGACGGTAAGCAAAGGGAACATCGAGACACTTCTCGACGGCATCTGTCCTCAGGCTGTCGAACTTAACTTCAACACATGCCTGAGCAAGGCTGTCGAACTCGCACGGATTCTGACAGAGGTCTATACGGCTAAGGGCTGTGACCTCAAGGAGTGTCAGGGAAGCATCAACTTCGACCCTATTCAGAAGATTCTGAAGACCGGCAAGGACGCAAGTGCACTCGTGGCGACTGGCAAGGAACTCATCGAGGTCCTCGCACAGTTACCTAAGTACCGCTGTCTCACGGTCAATAGTCTCGAGCTCGTGAACGCGGGCGCTTATTGCTATCAGGAACTGGGCTATGCTCTCTCTTGGGGAAATGAATATCTGCAGCAGATGGTTGACGCAGGTGTTCCTGCCGACGTAGCAGCAAAGAAAATCAAGTTCAACATGGGTGTCGGCGGCAACTACTTCATGGAGATCGCCAAGTTCCGTGCCGGCAGGATGCTCTGGGCAAAAGTGGTTGAGGCTTACGCTCCTCAGTGCCAGCACAAGGACGTATGCAAGAACGTGCGCGAGGACGGCATCTGTCAGTGCGCTTGCAAGATGAACGTATGCGCCACCACCACCATGTACAACCAGACGGTATTCGACAGCTATGTCAACCTGCTCCGCAGTCAGACCGAGTCGATGTCGGCAGCACTTGCCAATGTTGACTCCATCGTCGTGACTCCATTCGACAAGTCATATCAGACTCCTAACGATTTCTCTGAACGCCTCGCGCGCAACCAGCAGCTCCTGCTCAAGGAAGAGGCTCACTTCGACAAGATCGTTGACGCCGCAGGCGGCTCTTATTTCATCGAGACACTTACCGAGGCCCTCGCACAGCAGGCATGGAAACTCTTCCTCGAGACAGAGGAGGCAGGCGGAATGCTCAAGTGCGCCCTTGACAGCAAAATCCAGGATGCTGTCAATGCCACCAACGTGACTCGTCACGGCAACGCCGCGAAACGCAAGGAGTTCATCCTCGGCACGAACCAGTTCCCTAACTTCACTGAGAAGAGCGAAGGCAAGACTCCTAAGTCGATGTCATGCGCCTGCCAGTGCAAGTGTGGCGAGGAGACCGGCATCACAGCCCTCAAATATGACCGTTTGGCCTCAGAATTCGAGAACCTCCGTCTTAAGACAGAAGGCGCAGAGAAACAGCCGGTCGCTTTCATGCTCACCATCGGCAACCTCGCCATGCGTCAGGCACGCGCACAATTCTCATGCAACTTCCTCGCTGCCGCAGGGTACAAGGTGGTTGACAACCTCGGTTTCGAAACTGTAGAGGCAGGCGTGGAGGCCGCTGTCAACGCAGGCGCTGACATCGTGGTGCTCTGCTCCTCAGATGACGAGTATGCTGAGTATGCCGTTCCCGCATTCCAGGCACTCAACGGTCGCGCCATGTATATCGTCGCAGGTGCGCCCGCTTGCATGGAAGACCTCAAGGCCGCTGGCATCGAGAACTTCATACATGTGCGCAGCAACCAACTTGAGACTCTCAAAGAATATAATGTCAAACTCGGAATCTAAAAAAAGGAGGACTACACTATGGCAAGAATCAAATTCAACGAAATAGACATACACGCTGGCGTCCAGGCAAAGAACGGCCAGGAATGGCAGAAAGAAGCCGGCATCAGTGCAAGTTGGAGAACTCCTGAGCAGATTGACATCCAACCGGTATATACAAAAGAAGACCTTGAAGGCATGGAGCACCTCGACTTCGCCGCAGGTATTCCTCCGTTCCTCCGTGGTCCTTACTCAATGATGTATCCTTTCCGTCCTTGGACAATCCGTCAGTATGCCGGATTCTCCACAGCCGAGGAGAGCAACGCATTCTACCGTCGTAACCTCGCAAGCGGTCAGAAAGGTCTGTCAGTGGCATTCGACCTTCCTACACACCGCGGCTATGACCCTGACAACGAGCGCGTAGTCGGTGACGTAGGCAAGGCTGGCGTGAGCATCTGCAACCTCGAGAACATGAAGCGCCTCTTCGAGGGCATCCCATTGGCAAAGATGTCAGTGTCGATGACAATGAACGGAGCCGTACTCCCTATCCTGGCGTTCTACATCAACGCCGGTCTCGAACAGGGAGCCAAACTCGAGGAAATGGCCGGTACCATCCAGAACGACATCCTCAAGGAGTTCATGGTGCGCAACACATACATCTATCCACCTGCATTCTCGATGAAGATCATTGCCGACATCTTCGAGTTCACAAGCCAGAAGATGCCTAAGTTCAACAGCATCTCCATCTCCGGTTATCACATGCAGGAAGCCGGTGCGACAGCAGACATCGAGCTGGCTTACACTCTCGCAGACGGTATGGACTACATCCGCGCAGGTGTCAACGCGGGCATCGACATCGACGCATTCGCACCACGTCTCTCCTTCTTCTGGGCAATCGGAATGAACCACTTCATGGAAATAGCCAAGATGCGCGCCGCACGTGTGCTCTGGGCAAAGATCGTGAAGAGCTTCGGCGCCAAGAACCCTAAGTCAATGGCACTCCGTACTCACAGCCAGACATCGGGATGGAGCCTCACCGAGCAGGACCCGTTCAACAACGTCGGTCGTACATGCATCGAGGCAATGGCAGCAGTCCTCGGACACACGCAGTCGCTCCATACGAACGCACTCGACGAGGCAATCGCACTCCCTACCGACTTCTCAGCCCGAATCGCTCGCAACACTCAGATCTACATCCAGAACGAGACTCAGGTATGCAAGCACATCGATCCGTGGGCAGGCTCCTACTACGTGGAGACGCTGACCAATGAGCTCATTGACAAGGCATGGGCGCACATCCAGGAAATCGAGAAACTCGGCGGTATGGCGAAAGCCATCGAGACAGGACTCCCGAAGATGCGTATCGAGGAAGCCGCGGCTCGTACACAGGCGCGCATCGACTCAGGCACACAGTCAATCATCGGTGTAAACAAATACCGTCTTGAGCATGAGGACCCTATCGACATCCTCGAAGTGGACAACACAGCAGTACGTCTGCAGCAAGAGGAAAGCCTCGCCAAGGTTCGCGCGGCACGTGACGAAGAGGCTTGTCAGGCCGCCCTCGCTGAAATCACAAAATGCGTACAGCAGTTCAAGGACGGCAAGAAGTGTGACGACAACCTCCTCGACCTCGCGGTCAAGGCTGCTGGACTCCGCTGCACACTCGGTGAGATTTCCGACGCTTGCGAGGCAGTCGTAGGCAGATACAAGGCAATCATCAGAACAATCAGCAACGTGTATTCATCAGAAAGTAACCAGAGCGAACTCTTCAAGCAGGCATGCGCCATGACGGAGGAATTCGCACAGAAGAACGGACGCCGTCCTCGTATAATGATAGCGAAGATGGGACAGGATGGCCATGACCGCGGAGCAAAGGTCTGCGCGACAGGTTTTGCTGACTGCGGATTCGACGTAGATATGGGTCCTCTCTTCCAGACTCCTGCCGAAGCGGCGCGTCAGGCCGTCGAGAACGACGTTGACGTACTCGGTGTCAGCTCTCTGGCAGCAGGCCACAAGACCCTCGTTCCGCAAGTGATACAGCAACTCAAGGAACTCGGCCGCGAAGACATACTCATCATCGCCGGTGGAGTCATCCCTGCACAGGACTACGACTTCCTTTACAAGGCGGGCGTTGCTTGTATCTTCGGACCTGGCAGCTCTGTCAGTTTCTCGGCAGTAGAGATGATGAAGATTCTCAACGAGGATTAATCCGAAGTCTGACCAGACAACAGTAAGAGGGGTGGGCGCATCACACACAGGCGCTCCCCCCTTTTTTCGCATACGCTGACACGTAACGACCTCAATGCCCGCACGGGATACATGTTGTCACAAGGGGAAAGGAAGAACGAGGCGGGCGGACAACGAAGAAGCCCCGGAAGTAGTTGACTTCCGGGGCTTTTGTCATGTGTTATGATATGGGGCTTACTTACGTATCTTGTACCATGAAGTCCCGTAGAGAAGAATCAGTGCGAAACATGGCAGGCAGATCCAGTATGCGTTCTGCATACCGACACCATCCTTGAGGAAGCCGAACAACGTAGGCATCACCGCTCCACCGGCAATCGCGCAAGTGAGGAGACCGGCTCCCGCCTTCGTGAACTTACCGAGGTCGGTCATCGCCAATGGCCAGAGGGCAGGCCACATCAGTGAGCATCCGAGAGCGAGAAGTCCAACACACCAGATGCTGATGGATGCCGGAGCCAACGGCACGACGATGCTGCCGACAATGGCAATCAATGAGCAGATGACAAGCGCCTGCGACTGCTTCAGGTATTTCGGGATGAACACAATACCACAGATATAGCCGATGACCATACCGATAGACGAAATCCAGGCATAGTTCTGTGCATGAGCAAGCTTGAGGTCATTGGCGTAGTCAACCAGAGTGCTGAGTGAGATGGTCTCGACTCCTACATATACGAAGAGTGCGAGACATCCGAGAAGCAGGTGTGGGAACTGCCAGATGCTTGTCTTCGAGGCTGCGTACGGACAGTCAGCCGCTTCGGACTCATCTTCTCCTACAGCCTTCACCTCAGGCAGCGGCGCAAGAAGGGCGATGACGCCGAGAATCACGAACACTGCCACGATAATCCAGAACGGGAAGTCGAGGTCGGCAATCTGAGTCTCCGCCACCGGCTTGCCGATTACGAAAGCAAGGAACAACGGTGCTACAGGCCATGCGAGTTTGTTGCAGATACCCATGATGGAAGTACGACGGGCGGCACTGTCAATAGGACCGAGAATCGTGATGTATGGGTTCACTGCTGCCTGAAGCACGGTGTTGGCCGTACCGCTGATGAATGATGCCACAAGGAAAAGAATGAAACTGCTCTCATGGGAACTGAGGATGTAGCCGCAGAAGGCAACGGCAAAGAGTGCGTATGACACCGCCATCGTTCCTTTGTAGCCAATCTTGCCGATCAGCACGGAAGATGGATATCCGAAGATGAGGAACGGAACGAATGTCGCCGCGAGAAGCAGGTAGGACTCAAGCGAGCTGATGCTCAGACCTCCCTGAAGCACAGGGATGAGGTACGAGTTAATGCCCAACGCGAAGCCCAATGAGAAGAACATAAGTCCCACGAAGGCAAGGGCTACAGGAATGTTTACGTTTTTCGTTGACATAATCTGATTTGATAATGATAGGTTACTATTTACTTTTTGGATATTTGCAGCATGGGTGGAGATTGACCCCCGGCTTCATTGCCGGCATGTGGCCTAAAGGAGTTCTTTGACGATACGTCGCATCTCAGGATACTGCTCTTCCATGGACTGCAGCAACTTGTACTGTGCCTGTGTGCGGACAAGCGTATGTGTAGGATACTGAATCTTCCAGTATGTCGAACCATCAATGTAGTCCATGAGGAAGCGCAGAACCTGTTCGAAGGTGATGTATATGGCGCTGAAAGCAAGCCATTCCTTCTCACAGTCGTTGAGGGCATCCTTCATCTCGCTGAGATAACCTGCCACGTATGAGCGGAAGCGGTTGATATCCATGCTCACGCGGCTGAGGTCCTGATCGTCCTCCGCACCAGTGTTGGTGTAACTGCGGAGCGCGTCGCCGACATCGTTGAGAGCAGTACTGCTCATGCATGTGTCGAGGTCAATGGCACAGAGCACCTCGCCATCCTTGTCGAAGAGGATGTTGGAGAGTTTGGTGTCATTGTGCGTCACGCGCATAGGAAGTTCACCGTTTTCCACGAGTTTCCAGAAGTCGAGCATCTGCTGACGCCGATCCTCCACCCATTTGATCTCCTCGCGCACGGTCTCGACGAGACCGAACTTGTCACGGCGGATGGTGTCATCCCACTGCTCATAACGGAACTTTATGTTATGGAAGCCCTTGATGGTCTCATAGAGCGGAGAGGTGAAGTCTGCCAGCATCTTCTGGAAACGGCCGATTCCCTGACCGCCTTTGTAGCAAAGGTCGAGCGAGGTGGCATTGTCGATTGTCACGGAACCTGCGATGAAGACACACACAGCCCAGTAGTTCGGCTCATCATAGTAATAAGGTAGGCCGTCATGTGTGAAGACTACGGTGAGTGACTCGCGCATAGGGTCACCACCGGCCTGTGCCACCTTGTTCTTGATGTGGGCAGTGACGCGGACTATGTTGTCCATCATCTCTGGCACGTTCGGGAACACTATGTGGTTCTTGCGCTGGAGAATGTAATCAGGAGTGTCTCCTACGGTTCTGACTAAGAACGTATCGTTGATAAAACCCTCTCCGAGAGGCTTGATGTCCGCAATCTCGCCCTGAATGGCGAATTTGCCAGCGATTTCGTTTACTTGCATAAGCATTGATGTTATCTGTGATTCTTTGTTTCTTTCCTGTGCGGACATGGAGTCACTCTCCCCGCATGTAGAAATGGAGACCCTTCACCTTGTTCCATTCACCACGAGTGAAGTCCGGCACCTTGACTGGCATGGAGTTGTTATGGTCGCTGATTTCGCTCAACTCGCTTACGCAACACCATTCCGCAAGGTCATACACGTCCTGATCGAGAGGAAGACCGTTGTGGAGACAGTAGATGAGTCGGTAGTCCATCACGAAGTCCATACCACCATGACCTCCGACCTGTTTCGCCTTCTCCTCGATTTCCTGGTGAATCGGGTGCTGATAGAACTTCAGAAGTGTTGTCTTGACGGAGTCTGGAACGAAATCATGCTCGTCAAGGGTTGGTATGTTCGGCATTGACTTGCGGTCAACGTTCTTGTTGCGGAGTGTGAAGCCGCTGATAGGGTACTTGTTGGCGAAACCCTCAGTTCCGGTAAGCTGGTACAGGCGGTTGTAAGGACGCGGAGTGAATGTGTTATGCTGAATTTCCAGACTCTTGCCGCTCTTCGTCTTGATAAGCGTGACGATGTGGTCGCCGGTGGCAAACGTAGTGCTACCCATCCTCTCCTGCGCCAGTTTCAGACCGTTCACAGACTTCGTGCTGACCGATGTCAGGTATTCCATCTTGTCGCCGCGGTGGATATTCATCACCTGACAGCAAGGACCGAAACCGTGGGTCGGATAGACATCGCCACCATGCTTCTGGTTGTATTCCAGACGCCAGTTGTCCGCATACGCATCCCAGTACGGCTCAAGGTTGTGGATGTACGCACCCTCCGCATGGAGTACCTCACCGAAGACTCCCTTCTGGGCCATGTTGAGACATGTGAGCTCAAAGAAGTCATAGACGCAGTTCTCGAGCATCATGCAGTGCTTGCGCGTACGCTCAGATGTGTCCACGAGTTTCCAGCAGTCCTCAATGGTGCCGGCGGACGGTACCTCAATCGCCACATGCTTACCGTGCTCCATCGCATACAAGGCAATCGGGACGTGGGTCTGCCAGTTGGTGGCAATGTAGATGAGGTCGATGTCCTTGCGCTCGCAGAGTTTCTTGTAGCCGTCAGCGCCGCTATACTCTGCCGCAGGCTTGACATTCGCCTTCTTGAGGTTGTTCTGGGATATGGTCACTCTGTCTGCATACTTATCGCAAAGACCTACGATCTCCACCCCTTCGATGTGAGTGAAGCGTTTCACTGCCTCGACACCACGCATTCCGAGACCGACAAAACCAACCCTGACGGTCTTGATCGGCTCCGCGCGGAACTCGAGCATGCTCTTCTGCCCCTTCGCGCGCTGAGGCTCATCAACCACTATCACACCATCCTTCACACGCCAGTTCTTTCCTTTGAGGACCTGAGCATCAACGCTGCTGGTCAACACTGTTGCAATGAACGCAACAGAAAACAAGATTTTTTTAATCATAAACTAATTTTGGTATTTCCTTAATCCCACGACACTATAGTGATTTGAGTTTGTTAAATATCCTGAGCAACAGAAAATGCCCCAGACATTGCCATGTCAGCTTTTTCATCAGGCTCAGTGTCGCGATTATAAACCCGGCAAAATTCCGAATGGCATGGCAAAGATACAAAAAAAAACGTGAAACCCTACGCCTTTCCGTGTTTTTTTTCAATCACGCCGCAATTTGTCTCCACGCACACTTCGGTCACTGACTTCATACAAGGGGGTAGTAACTCAGGTCGTTTATTGCCGCCTGCTTTCCTTCTACTATCATTGACATTCATGTTTTGTAAGTGGTCACAACCAGACAAGAGACTGAAAGTTGTTCGAAACAAGTGTAGATTATTGGTTCATCACGTCATTTGCCTGACGAACCGACTTCTGTTCGTCCATGACATTACCCTCAGTGTCAACAATGCGCCAGTGGGTGATGTTGCGCTGCTCGCTGCTGATGCTCACACCGCACTTGGTGACAGTTCGCCCTTCTGCCTCGTAAGGTATGGCGTAGCCCTTGTCGTCAATCTGCGCCAGGGCGTTATCGACGCTGTCATCAACCTTCAGCTCAAGCACGAAGATATGTGTCTTGGTCCTGATTACCACATCCGCGCGGCCGAGGATGCTCCTCACCTCGGTATCGACCTTGCTGTCCAGCAGCGAGAAGACGATGTACAGGAGCATCTGGTAAAACGCCTCGCGCTTCCTCTTCGCCATCCACTCCTTCCGGGTGATGATGTCGTATGGCAGGCCGGCTATGTAGGAACGCAACTGGCTCAGAGCGGCGGACAAGTCGCCTCGCTTCAGGGCACGAGCCATTTCGAGGATGGTATCGTCACGCTCCAAGTCATCGGTGTCCATCAGGTAGTTGGTCAACCCACCGACCATGCCCTGACGCACTTCGTAGTTCGGGAAATGGAGTGTATAGCAATCGAGTTCCTTGTCATACGAGGCAATGGTCAGATAGCCACTCTGATAGAGCAACGGAATGGGAGTCCTCGACTTTTCGCAGGGTGCATTGAAGGCATTCAACGACAAATTCACCCCGTCAAACTCCAGCGGGTTGAACCCGGGGTAGTGACGCAGGTGCTCTATCAGGCCAGTCATGGTCGCCGACTCGAACCAGTAGTGCGCTGTGTTCTTTCCGTCAAGTGCCCTGAGCAGACTGAACGGGGCATAGACATCCTTGCTCTTCGGGGAGAAATGATAGCCGTCGTAGTTCCTCTTCAGCAACGCATAGGCCTCGTCGGTCGTGATGCCAAGGTTGTCAGCATATTCCTCGACACACGGTCGGAGCACCGTGTCCAACTCATCCTGCGTGATTCCGCAAAGGCCGGAGTATTCGTCCAGCATGGATATTTGATAGAGGTTGTTCAGCTCGGAGAAAATGCTGAGCTGAGAGAACTTCGTCACGCCGGTGATGAAGACGAAGCGGAGATAAGCACCATCGAGTTTCACTGTCTGGTAGAAACCGCGGAGCATGGTGCGAAGTCCCTCCAACATGTCCTCGTTGTAGAGGTTGCGCATCATCGGCGTGTCGTACTCGTCGATGATGACCACAACCTGCTGATGCTGTGTGTCATGGATGTGACGGATGAGCTGGTCGAAGCGCGAACCGAAGTCATTGATGTGTTTGGATGCGCCATATTGCCTCTCATATCTCTCGATCATGGCTTCCAGCACATCGCTCATATCCTGTAGCGTGGTGCAGTTGCGCATCGAACTCATGTCGAAGTGAAGCACAGGGTACGTCTTCCACTCCCTCTCCAGTTCCATCACCCTCAGCCCCTCGAACAGTTCCCTCTGCCCAAGGAAGTAAGCCTTGAAGGTATTGCACAGCAGAGACTTGCCGAACCGGCGAGGACGTGCAAGAAAGACGTACTCGTATTGATTGGCAAGATCATACATCATATCCGTCTTGTCAACATACAACTTGCCTTGTTCCCTTATCTTCTGGAACTGGTCGGTATCCACCGGGTATCTGAATCTGCTCATATTCGTTTGTCGGATTATCTTTTTCTGTCTATCGCATGTCAGAACCTCTGTTCGTCCATGACATTTCCATCTATGTCAACGGTGCGCCAGTGGGTGATGTTGCGCTGCTCGCTGCTGATGCTCACGCCGCATTTGGTGACGGTTCGACCGTCAGCCTCGTAAGGAATGGCATAGCCCTTGCTGTCAATCTGCGCCAAGGCGTTATCGACGCTGTCATCCACCTTCAGTTCAAGCACGAAGATATGTGTCTTAGTCCTGATGACCACGTCGGCACGGCCGAGGATGCTCTTCACCTCGGTATCGACTTTGCTGTTCAGCAGGGAGAAGACGATGTACAGGAGCATCTGGTAGAAAGCCTCGCGTTTTTTCTTCGCCATCCACTCCTTCCGGGTGATGATGTCGTAGGGCAGGCCGGCTATGTAGAAACGCAACTGATTCAGCGCGGTGGACAAGTCGCCTCGCTTCAGGGCACGAGCCATGGCAACGATGGCGGCATTGCGCTCCAAGTCATCGGTATCCATCAGGTAGTTGGTCATACCGCTCACCATGCCCTGACGTACTTCATAGTTCGGGAAATGAAGCACATACAAATCCATGTCCCTGTCGTATGTGTCAATGGTAAGGTAGCCGCTCTGGTAGAGAAGAGGAATCGGTGTCCTCGCATTCTCGCAAGGTGTGTTAAAGTCCATAAGAGACAGTTCCACTCCGTCAAGTTCCAGCGGGTTGAACCCGGGGTAGTGACGCAGGTGCTCTATCAGGCCCGTCATGGTCGCCGACTCGAACCAGTAGTGCGCCGTGTCGTTGTCATCAAGTGCCCTGAGCAGGCTGAACGGGGCATACACATCCTTGCTCTTTTTTGAGAAGTGATAGCCGTCGTAATTCTTCTTCAACAAGGCGTATGCCTCGTCGGTCGTGATGCCAAGGTTGTCAGCATATTCCTCGACACATGGGCGGAGAGTCGTGTCAAGTTCCTCCTGGGTGATGCCGCAAAGGCCTGAGTACTCATCAAGCATTGATATCTGCTTCAGGTTGTTCAGTTCAGAGAAGATGCTCAACTGTGAGAACTTCGTCACGCCGGTGATGAAGACGAAACGGAGATAAGCACCGTCGAGTTTCACTGTCTGGTAAAAACCGCGGAGCATGGTGCGAAGCCCCTCCAACATGTCCTCGTTGTAGAGGTTGCGCATCATCGGCGTGTCGTACTCGT
>JAKSJE010000053.1 GCA_024398405.1 Bacteroidaceae bacterium | reverse complement strand
TATTCATTATCGCATTATAGGTTATTCATTATCGCATTATAGGTTATTCATTATCGCATTATAGGTTATTCATTATCACATTATGAACTATTCATTATCACAGAAGCCCAAGAAGCCCGGTAAGCCAGAGGCGGGCAAGGTGTGGGTGGCTACGCCACAGGTGGCACACACGGTTAACAAGGATGAGTTTATAGACTACGTGGCGAACTGCAATCCCTACCTCCGCAGTTCGCTGAGCGCCAGCATCGACCTGATAGCGCATTGCCTGCGTCAGCAGTTGCGTATGGGCAACAAGGTTGACCTGGGCGACCTCGGCAGTTTCTTCGTGACCTTCAAGAACAAGCCGTTCGAGGGTGACAAAGCCACGAACTACGACAGCCGTTGCATCACCGACATCAAGCCGAAATGGTCTCCTGGCAAGGCGCTCAAGTCAGTAAAAGGGTATCGCGACTCTGACGACACCGTCAGCATCGACCTGCGCATGGTGCCGTCGCTCAAGGACGTAGCGAAACTGCGCAAGGCCATCAAGACGGCTGAGACCGAGGTTCGCCTGAGAGAAGACGAGCAGGATGGCTCCGACGGCTCCGGGCAGCGTCAATGACAGTTCCGGCATGACGCTCCCGAATAGGCGGAGACAAGCCGGGGACGGCATTTCCTCGTCACGAGTCGTGAGGCGAACCAAAAAGCATTATGGGGAGTCCACATTATTTTCCGGCAAGCCGCTCATGCCCTCATGTGCGCAGGACTCATGAAGAACTAATGTCAATTATGAGACGTGTTTTCGTATTGTTGTGCAGTCTGGCTTTCTGCTTGACGAAGGTCTGTGGACAGGGCGAAGCGACGAAGGCCTGTGGACAGGGCGAAGCGACGGAGGCCTATGGTTTGCGTGTCCTGGCCTACCAGCGCGTCACGGGTGGTTGGCCGAAGAACATCGACATGGAGGCGCCGCTCAGCCAGGAGGCTCTTGCGGCTGTCATAAAGGACAAGCAGAGAACCGACGACTCCACCATCGACAACGGGGCGACGACCTCGCAGATGAGGGTGTTGGCGCTTCTCTATCACCAGTCGCGCGAGAGCAGATGGAGGAAGGGGTTCGGCAGAGGCCTGGAATACCTTCTCGCCGCACAGTACGAGAACGGCGGCTGGCCTCAGTTCTGGCCCGACCCAAAGGGGTACAAGAAGAACATCACTTTCAACGATAACGCCATGGTGAATGTGCTCACGTTGCTGAAGGACATCTATGAGGAGAAACCGCCGTTCGACGGAGGGCTGGTGAGCGACAAGGTCCGTGAGCGAGTGAGGAAGGCATTCGACCGAGGAATAGAGTGCATACTCGATTGCCAGATAAGGACGAGAGGTCTGGATGGCGAGGAGAGACTGACGGTGTGGTGTCAGCAGCACGATCCGGTCAGTCTGTCTCCCGCGAACGCGCGGTCGTATGAGCTGGCGTCGTATTGCAGCCATGAGAGTGCCGGAATAGTCGGGCTGCTCATGTCGCTGACCAATCCAGACGAGAGAATCCGCAGGTCTATCGAAGGGGCATTGAGATGGTTTGACACATACAAGCTCACGGAGCCTGACGGCAAGGTCAGGTGGGCGAGGTTCTACGATCTGGAGCATTGCGAGCCGTTCTTCTGCGACAGGGACGGCGTTCCGAAACGGCGTATCGAGGATATAGGTGACGAGAGACGATACGGCTATGCTTGGTACAGCGACAAGAACCCGCTGGCTCTGACCCGTGGCAGCAGACTGCCCTACAGCCTGAGGATGGTCCGTTCGGAGATGAAGAGGACTGCCAAGAGTTATTTGCTGGACTTCTCGTCAAAGCCGAAATGGAGCTACGTGATGGGGATAGAGCTGGAGGCCATGCTCGATGCCTACCTCCGCTATGGCGGTGAGGACATATGGGACTACATAGAGGAATACCCGATGACGATGATCGACACGTCGGGCAATACCGTAGGCTACAGATACGAGGACTTCAATCTCGACAACATCCGGCCAGCCAAGTTCGTGCTGAGAATGTTCAGGATGAGTCCGTTTCCGGGTGGCAAGGAGGCACTGGACAGGTACCTCAGCCAACTGAAGCATCAGCCGCGGACTCAGGACGGTCCGTTCTGGCACAAGAAAATCTATCATGACCAAGTGTGGTTAGACGGAATCTTCATGGGTCTGCCCTTCTATGTGATGATGGACGCGGGAGCGTATGATGACGCCGTTGACCAGATGCTGACGACCGACCGGCTGACCTTCGACAAGAGGACCGGCCTGTGGAAACATGCCTATGACGAGAAGCGCCGGATGTTCTGGGCAGACCCCGTGACAGGTCAGTCGGAGCACACCTGGGCGAGAGCCTTGGGCTGGTATGCGATGGCGATGGTTGAGGTGCTCGACGTGCTGCCACAGGAGTATATAAGAAGAGGTGAGGTGGTCCGTCTGTTCCGCAAGGCGATGAAGGCGGTGAGGAAATGCCAGGACAGGGAGTCGGGAGTGTGGTTCGACGTGCTTGACGTGGAGGACAGCCGCAACTACCTGGAGTCAACCGCGTCGTGCATGTTCGCGTACTGCATGCTAAAAGGAGCCCGCCTCGGATACCTTGATAAGAAGTACCTCGAAGCGGGCAAGAGAGCGTATGATGGAATCATCCGCGAGTTCGTCAGGGAGAATGCCGACGGCACCATCTCGTTGACAGGCTGCTGCTCAGTCTCAGGACTCGGTCCGGAAAGCGATTCTCGGCGTGACGGCAGTTTTGAGTACTACATGAGCGAGCCAGTCCGCGACAATGACGCGAAGGGCATAGGTCCTTTCATCTGGGCGTCGCTTGAGATGGAACGACTCATTTGATGACATAGACATTGATGGAATAAGGAGCGACGGTGATGGTGCCGCCGTTCTTTATTTTGCACTTGGATGTCTGAGGGACTATGTTCTTAGGGTTGTCGATGGTGTTGGTGTCGTCCGGTTTCGCCGACTTGAGTGATATCAGTTCCGACTTCGACGTGCGCAGCTTACCGCCCTGTGCGCTGAGTCTCACCTTCACCGCCGTGCCGCCACCGTTCACTATCTTGAGATACACTGTTCCGCTCTGAGTGTCGCGAGTGGCGACGTAGTAGAGCTGAGGAAGTTCACCATTGCCATAGTGCATGTCAGGAATGTCGGCGGCTGTGATAGGAACCACCTTGTCACCCAGGTTTCCAGCGAACATGCACTGAGCATAATACGAAGGCGAGCCGTAGGCAGAGAAGGCGTCATAGCCGATGAGGTCGCTCTCCCACTGCATGCCAGGATATTTCTTCTGTCCGCCGTCCTGACTGACATTCACGAAGAGAGGCGCATAGCAACTGGCCACGAGGATGTCGCTGTTGCGTTCCATGCAAGTCATCCACGCCGCGTCGCCGAGAGCCGCATTGAGGTTGGTGGTCGGACCCCCTTCCCTTGAGGCCCATTCCCCACAGAAAATCTTAGGACCGTTGCGGTCATAGGAGTCATACTGCCATGCCGCCTTGTACATTCCCTCGGTGTTGCGGTAGTAGTGCTCGTCAATCATATCGACCTTGAGATTCGCCGGGTCGTCCGAGCCAGAGCGGAGAGCCTTCTCGTCGATAGTGGAGATTATCTGCAACTGAGGGTATTTCGCCTTGATGGCCTCGTAGAACTGCTGGAAGCGACGGGAATAGCTGCCGCTTCTGTCAAAGAAGTCCTCGTTTCCTATCTCCACATACTGGAGTCTGAAAGGCTCCGGATGTCCGTCCTTCACACGCTGAGCGCCCCACTTGGTCTGCGGGCCACCGATGACGTACTCTATCTCGTCGAGAGCATCCTTGATGAATGGTTCGAGAGCCTCACCCTCTACATAGTCGCCCTGCAGCACATATCCGGCGAAGACACCGAGAATAGGCTCCGCCCCGATCTTCTCCGTCCAAGTGAGGAACTCGAGGAGTCCCATTCCGTCGGTTGACCAGTAGCCCCAAGGACACTGATGTCCCGGACGCTCAGAGAGCGGTCCCACGGTGTTCTTCCAGTTGAAACGCTCGCTGAAACGATTGCCCTCGAGATAATTGCCGCCGGGGAATCGGAGGAAAGTCGGGTGCATGGCAGTCATCATGTCCATGAGGTCATCGCGCAGTCCGGCGAACTTGGTTCCACGCTTCGAAGCCGGGAAGAGCGTGGTGTATGAGATCTCGTACTTGCCCGCCTTAGCGAAAGTGATGAAGAACACGGCATTGGTGGTTTCGCTGATGGCGTCGCCGACCTGCAGCGTGAAGTCCTTCTGCTGCCATGAGTCGCCGGACACGGCAATGGTCTGCTGGGCAAGCACCTTGTCGTCCTTCGCCGACTTAAGTCCTACCGTCACGACGCCAGGCGTGTGGATGAAGAAACTGCCTGTGTATTTGGTGTTCGGTGCAGCCGCTATTCCCCAGAAGCCTTTGTTGATGACACCCTCACCGTCCTTCGTTGTCTCGATTACCAACGAGTTGTGCCTCACGGTCTCGGGAGCGATATTGAGTGTTGTCTTCCTGACAGGCATCTGGCGGTTGGCAATCCTGCAAGAGGCGCTGAGCGTGTCGGTAGGCACCCATGAACGTGGTTTTGGAGCAGTCCTCACGCGAGGCCGCTGACCTTGTCCACGTCCCATCTCCTGCAATTCCCTCATCGTAGGGTCACGGAGAAGCTGTGTGTAGAGACCTCCTTCATAAGCGTAGTTGATTTCCTCTGTCATGAGACCATAGAGGGTCGGGCTGACCGTCCTGTCAGCCTTGTCAAGGTTCAACGTCAGTGTCTGAGCATCGACAGAACTGACGGCAGCCATACAGCATACTGCAAGCAATGATTTGAGTTTGTTCATAAAGCGGTTAATTTAATAAGTTAAAGAAGTTAATTACTTGTGTCACTACGGATAGTGACGTTTACGGATGCAAATATAGATAAAAAAATCCGATTGAAGCACCAAATATGTGGGAAAAAGGCAATCCCGTTGTCGTTCTCATGGGAAAGCGTTGATTTCGCATGCAAATCCCGGTAGTCTCAGCCGAATATGCCTGTGACAAGCCAGATACTCCGGCATGACCATGCCAAATCGCCGGACAGCGTCTGTTTCGCCATGACCAGGACTGAGAAAACCGTCATTTTATTTGCTTGTGTCATTTTGTTTTGCTACATTTGCGTTCAGAACAGAAAATGCGTGATTATGAGGATTCCGTTGGACTTTTCGCTGAATATCCGTGGGCGGTTGGTTGATTTGTCGGCGGTGAAGGTGATGGGGATAGTGAACTGCACTCCTGACAGTTTCTTCAGAGCCGGAGCAAGTGATGATGTGTGGGACGCCGATATTCTTGACATTGGCGCATACAGCACACGTCCCGGGCACGGAGACGTGTCGGAGGAGGAAGAGAAGAATCGGCTGAAGGCTTTCTTCGGCAGTCACAAGGAACTTACTGTCGGTGACAGGTTGATGAGTGTCGATACGTTCAGGGCCTCGGTGGCAAGGATGTGTGTGGAGGAGTACGGTGTAGGCATGGTCAATGACGTGAGCGGTGGAGCCGATAGGGAGATGTTCAGGACGGTAGCCGAGTTGGGAGTGCCTTATGTACTGACTCACAGCGGGGAGTATCGGGGTCTGTCAGAGATGATGAAGGAACTCATCGAGAAAGTCCAGACGCTGCGCGACTTGGGACAGAACGACATAGTGATTGACCCCGGCTTTGGTTTCGGGAAGACACTGGATGACAACTATGACGTGCTGGCTAACCTGGAGCAGCTGCATCTCCTGGACCTTCCGATATTGGTCGGTCTGTCAAGAAAGAGCATGATTCAGAAAGCGCTTGGCTGTACCGCGTCCGAGGCGCTGAACGGAACCACAGCGCTCAACACCATCGCAGTGATGAAGGGAGCGAGAATACTCAGGGTACACGACGTAAAGGAAGCGAGAGAGATTGTCAGACTGTGGGAAGAGCGTATTCGCCGCGGTTAGAGGTCAGATAGTAGCCTGCGGCCGGGAACTGAACATTAGGAATGAAGGTTTATGGAAGTCGGAATAAAGGATATCGTTGACATTGTCTTGGTGGCGATGCTGCTGCACTATGTCTATCGGCTGATGAAAGAGTCAGGGTCGTTGAACATCTTCTATGGGATATTGGTGTTCATCGTCATCTGGATATTGGTATCGCAGATTCTGGAGATGAGGCTATTGGGACAGATATTCGACAAGTTGGTCGGTGTCGGCGTGCTCGCCTTGATTATCTTGTTCCAGGACGAGATCCGTCGTTTCTTCCTCACGATAGGCTCACACAGGAAACTGGGAGTCCTCTATCGTGTTTTCAGCAGCAAGGACAAACGCAAGAAGACAGCGGCGGCAGGGAACAAGGCCGTGATGCAGATTGTGCTTGCCTGTGAGCAGATGAGCAAAAAGTATGTCGGAGCTCTGATAGTCATCGAGAACAGTATGTCCCTCCGGGATGTGTCATCCACTGGAGAGAGAATCGATGCCGTCATCAGTTCCGCTCTGATTCAGAACATCTTCTTCAAGAACAGCCCCTTGCATGACGGAGCGATGGTGATAAAAGACGGAAGGATTGAGTCCGCAGGCTGCATTCTGCCCGTGTCGCACGATCTGAACATCCCGAAATCGTTGGGACTTCGTCACCGCGCAGCGTTGGGGATTGTGCAGCAGAGCGATGCCACCGTGATTATCATTTCCGAAGAAACCGGTGGCATCACCATAGCGCGGAGAGGTGAGCTGAGGCTGAGAGTGTCGATTGAGGAACTGGAAAGTAGCTTATCCCAAATAATAACCTATAACTGAAGCCATGAGAACAAGTATTACCACATTATTATATTTGCTTTCCGTCTTAGTAATGTCGGCTCAGACAGGGAACGACGTGCTCGCCGCTATGGAGAAAGCGAACAGTTATTTCATTGCTAAATACCCCGACGCCGGAGCCCCGACCTTCGTCAAGAAGGTGAGACCGAGCAACCTATGGACACGAGGCGTGTATTTCGAAGGTCTGTGTGAGTTAGTCAGCCTTGAGCCTGAAGGTGCGGCAGACAGACAGAAGAGCGAGAAATACATCCGTGACTGGGGTCACGCACACAGATGGGTTCCGAGAGACGGTGTGAGGACGAGGGACGCCGACAACTACTGCTGCTGCCAGACCTACCTGAGGTGGGCCGAGAGCCTGGAGCCCACCATCGAGTGCATGGATAATCTTCTGGACAATCCGGAAAGCGTGAAAGACTGGACGTGGATTGATGCCATCCAGATGGGGTTGCCGGTGCTGACAAGGTTGTCGAAGGTGATGCGTGACAGAGGTTACAAGGATTTCGCCCGGTATGCGGAACACGGATGGAGGATGTATTCCTGGACAAGAAACACATTGGCGGGTGGTTTGTTCAACGAGACGGATGGACTATGGTGGCGAGACAAGGACTTCGTAGCGCCATACAAGACCACTAACGGCAAACAATGCTATTGGAGCCGTGGCAACGGATGGGTGTACGCAGCTCTCGTACGCGCCATGAGCGACATCATGTCCACAGAAGGATACGAAGGTCATTTTGGCGACTACAAGCACGACTTCATCATAATGACCGATGCCTTGGTGAAATGCCAGCGGAAAGACCTGTTCTGGAACGTGAGTCTCGCCGACGAGGACGATTTCGGTGGTAAGGAACTGACCGGTACGGCTTTGTTCGTCTATGGGATGGCATGGGGCGTCAACAACGGCATACTGCCTGAGAAGCCTTACAGGAAACTCGTCATGAAGACCTGGAAGGCTATGGTGAGACATTGTCTCCGCACGGATGGCTCGTTGGGCTATGTCCAGGGCACAGGCAAGCAGCCAAGCGACTCACAGCCTGTGACGTATGAGAGCACACCCGATTTCGAGGACTTCGGACTGGGGTGTTTCCTGTTGGCAGGGGCAGAGACATTCAAACTGATAAATCATTGACTATGAGAATGACCAGACTCGGGCTATTGGTGCTGACAAGTGTCGTACTCTTAGGGTGTACGAGTGGACAATCATCGAAGAAACCTTCAGGGGTGACTACCATCAGCGCACCATACGAGTTGCTGTTGGTGGCCGACAAGGAGTGGGTGGCCAACGGCAGTGGCGCGGAACTGATGGAACTGCTGAAATCGGATGTGGCAGTATTACCACAGAGCGAGGCTTGTTTCAGGGTCATCAACATCAACCCGGTGGCTTTCAAAGACCAGTTCCGCGGATACGCTGAGATAATGTACGTGGAAACAAACCCCACATACACTGAGCCAAAACTGACGATCACAAGAGATGTCTATGCACACCCTCAGACCATCCTCACAGTCCAGGCACATGACAGGAGGCAGGCGGCAGAGTTCATCAAAGAGAAAGGCACCTACATCCTGAGGACTTTCATCAACGCCGAGCTGAGCCGTGAGACCATCTATCTGAGGAAGACATTCAGCCAGAAGGTCATGGATCAGGCATTGAAACAGTTCGGCAGAAAAATCTATGCACCAAAAGACATCAGTTCGGTCAAGGTCGGTAAAGACTTCTTCTGGGCTTCAGCGATGGACAGGGAGAACATGCTGAACATCTGCATGTACGAATTCCCTCTCGACGACGAGGATGGCGAGGATGGTGAGATGGAACAGACTCTTGACAGTTTCATGGTCCACCGGAATGCCATTATGAAAGACAACGTCCAGGGTGATAAGCCCGGCAGTTACATGACGACCCAGCCGTTAGGACTTATGGGCGAGGTAGTTGTCGAGGACGGCCTAACGATCATGGAAGTGCGCGGCCTGTGGAGGATGGAGAACGACATGATGGGCGGACCGTTCGTAAGCTACACCTGGATTGACCCGCAAAAGCGGAAGGCGTTCGTGGCAGAGGGGTTCGTCTATGCTCCCCAGCGGAAAAAGAGGGAACTCATAAGGGAACTTGAAGCCTCATTGAGGACAATCACCGTCCCTGCCTCGTCAGATAAGGACAAGAACAACAACAACTAACAACCTAAATAGCACCATTATGAAGATTATAAAACTAACCCTGCTTCTTACGGCTCTTTCCTTTATGGCTTATGGAGCTTATGGTCAGGTAATCGACCTGTCAGAACAATGGCGTTTCCAGACCGACCGTGGTGACACGGGGATAGCGGAAGGCTGGTATGGCAACCATGAATTCGACGACACCATCCTCCTTCCCGGCAGCATGCCGCAGCGGCTGAAAGGCGATGACATCAGCGTAGATACGAAATGGGTGGGAAGCCTGTACGACAGCAGTTATTTCTACAATCCGTACATGGCCAAGTACAGAAAGCCCGGCAAGGACATGAAGCTCACATTCTTCCTGACTCCTGACAAACATTACGTAGGGGTGGCTTGGTACAGGAGAAGCGTAGAACTCACTAAACAACAACTGAAAGGCCATCGTATCCATCTCTATTTGGAGAGAGCCCATATAGAGACCACTCTCTTCGTGAACGGCAGGCGTGTCGGTCAGGAGAACAGTCTCACCACAGCACATCAATATGATGTGACCGACTTCCTGAAAAAAGGGCAGAACGATATCTGCATCCGCATAGACAACCGCCTCGAGACAGTGCCTGTGGGTCAGGACTCCCATTCTGTCACCGACCAGACCCAAGGTGACTGGAACGGGATAGTGGGTAGAATGGAACTGCGGATTACTCCCGAAGTGAGATTTGACGATGTCCAGGTATTCCCGGATGTCGATGGTGGAAAGGCAATAGTGAAGATGGATGTCATCGGACGGCTGAGCAAAGGCGCCACTCTCATGCTGGATGTTTCCCCTGTCAATGGTACGGACGGTGTCACACGTCATGTGGAGAAGCGGATGGAACTGCCTAACGACACCAACCACCTCGAGCTGTCAGTTCCGATGGGACGGTTCGAATGCTGGGACGAGTTCAATCCGTATCTTTACAGACTTGACGCAAAGGTATCAGCCTCAGAGAGTCACGTCACATCCGTGTCGTTCGGTATGAGGAAACTGGAAATCAAAGGACGGAGGTTCTATCTGAACGGAAGGCAAATACAATTAAGAGGTACTGTGGAGAACTGCGATTTCCCGCTCACCGGCTATGCCCCGATGGACAAGGAAGACTGGCTCAGACTGTTCCGCAGATGTCGCAAGTTCGGGCTGAACCACATGAGGTTCCATTCCTATTGTCCTCCCGAGGCAGCATTCGCGGCAGCCGACGAAGTGGGGTTCTACCTGCAGCCGGAAGGTCCCTCATGGCCTAACCACGGCGTGAGACTCGGCTACGGCGAATTCATTGACCACTACCTGATGAACGAGACGATGCGCATGGCCAAGAACTATGGGAACCATCCGTCGTTCTGCATGATGGCTTGTGGAAACGAGCCAGCAGGCAGATGGGTCGAGTGGGTCGGCAAGTTCGTTGACTACTGGAAGGCTACTGACAGCCGGCGTGTCTATACAGGTGCAAGTGTCGGTGGCGGATGGGCCTGGCAACCAAAGAGCCAGTACCATGTCAAGGCAGGAGCAAGAGGACTGAACTGGAACCGCCAGCCTCAGAGCATGGACGACTTCACTGCCAACATAACCCGTTATAACGGTAAGGACGTGCCTGGAGGTGTGGACATCAACGAGCCATTCGTAAGTCACGAGACAGGTCAATGGTGTGCGTTCCCCGACTTCGATGAGGTCAGGAAATACACAGGTGTGAACAAGGCAAGGAATTTCGAAGTCTTCAAGGACATCCTCTACGAGAACGGAATGGGGGGACTGGAGAAGAAATTCCTTATGGCGAGCGGCAAACTGCAGGCACTATGCTACAAATACGAGATTGAGCGCACACTCAGAACCCCTGACTATGCCGGATTCCAACTGCTCTCCATCAATGACTACTCAGGTCAGGGTACTGCACTGGTTGGTGTCACCAATGTGTTCTTCGAGGACAAGGGTTACATGACAGCAGAGGACTTCAGGGAATTCTGCTCACCGGTAGTGCCATTGGCAAGAATGGAGAAATTCACATTCACCAACGCAGAGAACTTCAAGGCTGAATTGATGCTGAATCAGTTTGCCGACCACCAACTGAGGAACGTGACCATCGTGATTGACCTAAAGGACGGTGACGACGTGCTTGGGAGCAACGAACGAAAATACGAGGAGATAGGCATCGGACAGAATTTCCCACTTGGCACCACGACCTATTCCTTAGGCATCATAAAGATTCCTTCCAAACTGACTTTGCAGGTCAGGGTACTGGAGACTATCAATGGGAAGCAAGTGGAAGTGGGACGCAACCACTGGGATTTCTGGGTCTATCCTAAGCGGGTCGAGACTCCAGTCGGGAATGTCTGGGTCAGCGACGTGCTTGATGACAAGTCGATGGAAGTCCTGATGAAGGGAGGGAATGTACTGCTTACGGCAGCGGGAAAGATAACTTACGGAAAGGATGTGGTGCAGCAGTTCACTCCTGTGTTCTGGAACACGAGTTGGTTCAAGATGCGTCCTCCTCATACCACTGGTATCTACGTTGAGAACACCCACTCGATATTCGAACTCTTCCCAACAGACTATCATAGCGACCTCCAGTGGTGGGAACTGGTCAACAGAGCGCAAGTAATGCAGTTCAGTGAGTTCCCGAAAGACTTCCAACCATTGGTGCAGAGCATTGACACATGGTTCCTGTCAAGGAAAATCGGTATGTTGTTCGAAGCGAAGGTAGGTGAGGGGAAGGTGGTGATGACCACTATGGACATCACCAAAGACCTTGACAACAGAATCGTGGCACGACAAATGCGCGCTTCCATACTGAAATACATGAACTCACCTAAGTTCAAGCCTAAGTTCGACATCGCACCTGAACTCATACGGAATCTCTATACGAAGGAGGCTCCTAAGGTCAATATGTACACGAATGGTTCGCCTGACGAACTGAAACCGAAGTTGAAGTAAAGTTCATAAAGCAGTTATCAGTGACCATAAATCATAAGGTGGGTTCTATAAATTCACCGAATAATAAAAAATCATCAAACATGGGTGACATAATTCTTTTCAGCGCTTTTGGTTTTGTTCCGGTATCTTACTGTTTGTCAGTCAGTCATTATGCCCGC
>JAKSJE010000052.1 GCA_024398405.1 Bacteroidaceae bacterium | reverse complement strand
TATACCACCTGTTACTAACAAGTGGGATGTCTCATGCGCTCTCGTTGATAAAGTCATGCGCTCTCGGCGCATATGTCGTCCCTTGTGTCCGTCCATGTCATCCGCTCGGACCTGGTCGGCATGTCGGCGGTGGTGGGGTGGGAACTGCCGGCGTGATGGCGCTTTCCCCATGAACTCGTCATACTCTCGCGGACGGCAGTCATTTGCCGGCTACGATGTGGGCTTACTCACACCAAGGGGCAGGTCTCTGGCAGGAGACCCGGACAATGTCAGATGTGATGGTGAGCTGACGCTGGAAGACCCGTTATAGCCGATTTTGTACTGAGGAGGCCAGTTCCCCCTTGCTATTTTTGGCGAAGATACAAGAATTTTGTATATTTGCAGCCAAAACTTGCCAGAGACAATAACACACAACGACGAGGTGGCGGTTGAGGATTGTCTATTGCTCTGACATGAACACAGGAAATGGAATATAAACAGCTTATATAACGATGAAACCAAGCATTCCAAAAGGGACACGTGACTTTTCGCCGGTGGAGATGGCGAAACGCAACTACATTTTCGATACAATCAAGGAAGTCTATGCTCTGTATGGTTTCCAGCAGATTGAGACTCCTGCAATGGAGAATCTCAGTACGCTTATGGGAAAGTACGGAGAAGAGGGCGACAAACTCCTGTTCCGCATCCAGAACTCTGGCGAGAAGGCGGCTTTGGCGCCTGAGAAGGGGTTGAGGTACGACCTGACCGTGCCATTCGCGCGTTATGTCGTCATGCATCGTGACGAGATCAGTTTCCCGTTCAAACGGTATCAGATACAGCCCGTATGGCGTGCTGACCGACCGCAGAAAGGTCGTTACAGGGAATTCTATCAATGTGACGCCGACGTGGTCGGCAGTGACTCACTGCTCAACGAGGTGGAACTGATGCGGATTATCGACACGGTATTCACCAAGTTCGGTATCCGTGTGTCAATCAAAATCAACAACCGCAAGATTCTCAGTGGCATTGCCGAGGTCATAGGCCAGGCCGACAAGATAGTTGACATCACCGTGGCAATCGACAAACTCGACAAGATAGGTCTTGACAACGTGAACAAGGAACTTGCGGACAATGGCATTCCGCAGGATGCCATAGACAAGCTCCAGCCGTTGTTCTCAATCGGGAGCCTTCCGCTTTCACAACGTCTTTCGAGTATACGCGAAATGCTGAGGGATAGTGACACGGGTCTGAAAGGCATTGACGAGACGGAGTATATCATAGATACCTTCAACACACTCACGACCGGCTCCGGTTCGGTGAACACGCTTGACCTCGACCTCACCTTGGCGCGCGGGCTCAACTACTACACCGGTGCCATCTTCGAGGTTAAGGCTCTGGATGTGGAGATGGGCAGCATCACAGGCGGCGGACGCTACGACAACCTGACTGGTGTCTTCGGAATGCCAGGTGTCTCCGGGGTGGGCATATCGTTTGGGGCTGACCGTATCTATGATGTCCTCAACCAACTCGACCTCTACCCGAAGGAGGCGGTCAATACGACCAAGGTGCTCTTCGTGGCGTTCGGCGAGAAGGAACGTGACTACTGTCTTCCCGTGCTGTCAGCGCTTCGCGCCGCCGGAATAAAGTCGGAGGTATATCCTGACATCGTGAAGATGAAGAAACAGATGGCGTACGCCAATGCGAAGCAGATACCATTCGTCTGCATCGTCGGCGAGAGCGAGATGCAGGATGGTAAGGTCATGCTCAAGAACATGGCGACCGGAGAGCAACAACTCGTCAGTCCGGACGCTCTGCCTGACATCCTCATGAGAGGGTGAAAGCGCCGCCGGAGGTTCCTGTGATGTCGGGGAGAAATAGTCCCTGACGGCTTATGGCTTTCGTATGTGGGTGATGGTGCGGTCGGGTAACCGGGTTGTAGTGCAGTCGGCGAAGAGGTCCGCCTGAAGTGACGGGGCATGTATGTGACGTGAACCGGGATGGCATGGCGCCGGCATCGCCAGAGTCTCTATCTGGATCTGGTCCCATAGGTCGCGGTCGATGAAGTACTGGAGGGTCTCCCTGCCCCCCTCGACGAGTATGCTCTGTGTATTCCCGAATTCTTTGTCAAGATCCGTCTCATGGCTGAAGACGATGATGCGCGGGTCACGTCCGGTCCAGTGGCGGACGTTTAGCTGCGGGGCGTCAAGCATCCATGTCCTGTGACCTACCATTATGGCCTGATGCTCTGCACGAAGGCGATGGCAGAGCATGTTGGTGTATTGGTTGCTGATGCTCAGCCTTTTGCCTTCGACGCCTATTACGCCGTCGGATGTCTGTGCCCATTTGAGCGTGATGAACGGACGATGTTTCTCGTGGTATGTGAAGAACTTACGGTTGATGTCCCGGCATTCCTTCTCGAGTACTCCCACCTTGACCTCGCATCCGGCATCGATGAGTTTCCTGATTCCGCCTCCGTTGACTTTCGTATTGGTGTCGCGGCTTCCGATGACTACGCGGGGAATGCCGAGGCTGATTATCAGGTCGGCGCAGGGCGGTGTCTTGCCGTAGTGGCTACATGGCTCAAGAGAGACGTAGATGGTGCTTTCCTTGAGCAGATGAACGTCCTTTGGTCTGACCGAACGTATTGCGTTGACTTCGGCGTGTGGCTCTCCATGGCAATGGTGGTATCCCTCGCCGATGATGCGGCCGTCATGGACAATCACAGCACCCACCATTGGGTTGGGTGCCGTGGTAAGTCGTCCGCCGAGCGCCAGACGTATGCACCGGCGCATGTATGATTCGTCGCTATTCAACGGTCCAGATGTCGTTGGTTTCAAGTAACTCGGCAAAGTTATGGTATTTCTTCTTAGCCTTGACCTCTTCGATCTGTGCGGTGACGCAGTCGTCATAGGTAGGAGCATCGACATCGCGTATGACTCCGAGCGCTAATGGGAACGGGGCTTCCATCTCTGCCAGTTTGAGCTGGAGTGTGCTGTCTTCGCAGTGAGCGTCATGGACGAGGACGGATGGGTCGTCGGCGCTGACTATCTTTAGTCCGAAACCGTCCTGGGCAAGTCCGAACTCGTTGTTCTCACCGAAGAGCATCTTCTCTCCCTGACGTAGGTATATGGCGTTCTTGGCGCGTCCTTCCTTGCTATACACACTCTCATGTGTGCCGTCGTTGAAGATGACGCAGTTCTGTAGTATCTCACATACCGAAGCGCCACGATGACGGTAGGCGGCCTTGAGTACCTCGATGGTGCCCGGGGCATCGGTGGCTACCGCGCGAGCGAAGAAATGACCGCGCGCCCCGAAACATAGCTCTGCCGGACGGAACGGGTCTTCCACAGTGCCGTAGGGGCTCGACTTGCTGACGAACCCGCGTGGGCTTGTAGGCGAGTATTGTCCCTTGGTCAGGCCGTAGATGCGGTTGTTGAGCAGTATCATGTTGAGGTTGATGTTGCGGCGGTTGGCATGGATGAAGTGGTTTCCACCGATGGCGAGTCCGTCGCCGTCGCCGCTGATCTGCCATACGGTCAGGTCCGGATTGGCGACTTTGCAGCCTGTGGCGATGGCGGCTGCTCGTCCATGGATTGTGTTCATGCCGTATGTGGCCATATAGTGCGGGAGACGGCTGGAACAACCGATACCCGAAATGACTGCGATGTCTTTAGGCGCTACACCAATCTCCGCCATCGCCTTATGAAGTGAGGCAAGGAAGAAATGGTCTCCACATCCGGGGCACCAGCGTGGTTTTCCCTTGGAGAAATCCTTATTCGTATATTCCATTTGTGTATCTCTATTATCGGTTAATTAATTCAGTGAACTCACTTACAAGCGTAGCCACGTTGAACGGCTGCCCCTTTACTTCGTTGTACTGGTGAGGTACGAAACCATCTACCTTCATGCGGAGATACCCGGCGAGTTGCCCCATGTTCTGTTCTGCGACGACGACTTTGCCGTATTTCCTCAGCACCTCGGACGTGTTGGCAGGAAGAGGGTTTATGTACTTGAGATGTGCCAATGCCACCTTGTGTCCCTGAGCCCTGAGTTCGTCCATGGCGGCATGCAGATGACCGTAAGTGCCTCCGAAGCCGACGATCAGCAACTCGGCGTCGTCCTTGTCGCCCAGCACCTCGAGGTCTGGCACCGTGATATTCTCGACCTTCTGCTGACGAAGACGTGTCATAAGGTCATGGTTCTCTGGGTTGGTGGAGATAGCGCCGGTGTTGCAGTCCTTCTCAAGTCCGCCGAGTATATGCTCGAATCCTTCACGGCCCGGCACAGCCCAATAGCGTGTGCCGTTGTCAGCACGCATATAAGGAGTCCAGGAGCCTCGCAGGTCCTCCGGGACGAATGGTGGGTTGATGTCTGGCATTCTGTCAAGTTCTGGCAAGCGCAGGGCTCCGGAGCCATTTGCCACATAGCCGTCAGTGAGAAGGACGACGGGAGTCATGTGCTCAAGTGCTATCTTGCATGCGTTGTAGGCGGCGTCGAAACAGTCGGTAGGGCTGGTAGCCGCGATGACCGGCATAGGACTTTCGCCATTGCGACCGTAGAGCACCTGCAGCAGGTCGGTCTGCTCGCTCTTGGTCGGTAGTCCGGTGGCGGGACCGCCACGCTGAACGTCGATTACCACGAGTGGGAGTTCCATGATGACCGCAAGATTAATCGCCTCACTCTTAAGGCATATTCCAGGGCCGGATGTTGAGGTGCATGCTAATGCTCCGGCAAATGAGGCTCCTACTGCCGACGCGCATCCGGCAATCTCGTCCTCGCACTGTACGGTCGTGACCCTAAGGCTTTTATGCTTAGACAGCTCGTGCAGTATGTCAGTGGCCGGAGTGATAGGATAACTGCCGAGATAGAGTTTGAGTCCGGCTTTCTCCGCAGCAGCGATGAGTCCGTAGGCGGTTGCCTTGTTGCCTGTTATGTCCATGTAGCGTCCCGGCACTTTGTTTCTCGTCTCGATGCGGCGTACCCCCGCCACGCTGCTGTGAGTGTTGTGGCCATAGTCGTAACCGGCACGGATGACCTTGATATTGGCTTCGGCAACTGCCGGTTTCTTGGCGAATTTGTCTCTCAGGAAGTTGAAGGCGATGTCGAGGTCACGGTCGAAAAGCCAGCAGACAAGACCCAGGGCGAACATGTTGCGGCACTTCATCATGGCCTTCACGTCCATGCCTGAATCAGAGAGGCAGTCCTTGACCATCTGAGTGAGAGGGCATGCGATGACGCGGTCAGGATCGATTCCCATCTCGCCGAGATAGTCGGCCGTCTGGAACTCAGCCTTCTTGAGGTCGTTCGGTCCGAACGAGTCTGTATCGATGATGATGGCGGCTGATGGCTTGGCATAGCGGTATTGTGTCTTCAGTGCGGCTGCATTCATAGCGACCAAAACGTCACACAGGTCACCTGGGGTATAGACCTGGCATGAACCGATGTGGACTTGGAATCCAGACACTCCTGTCAATGAGCCTTGCGGAGCGCGTATATCGGCTGGGAAATCGGGGAAGGTGCTGATGCTGTTCCCCACTGTTGCTGATACTGTCGAGAAGATGTTACCGGCAAGTTGCATGCCGTCACCGGAGTCGCCGGAAAAACGTACGACCACATCTTCCATTTCTGTGATTTCTAATGGGTTGACCATAAGTTATAACTGTTTTACTAATTTCTGGTCTGCTACCCGGCGACTTGCTCAATCTGCTCAAGACAAAACGCCGTCGCAGCCTTATTATCTTATTATCACGAATCTGCCTGCTACGTTCTCTTTACCTTCCTCGTCTGTCGCAAGGACAAAATAGACTCCCGACTGTGCTTCGTCACCGCTGTCAGTCCGACCGTTCCAGACGTAGGCGCCTCCTACAGACTGACCCTTGCTGACGAGATGTCCCGCCGCATTGACTATGCGGACATGGCTGCCATACTGGAGTCCTGTTATCTTTATATCGCCCGAGTAGTCGGGACGGACCGGGTTAGGATAGACCAGTACCGCGTCTTCGTCGTATCGTTCGATTGGCTCAGTGGCGTCACCCATATATGAGCAGATGCCCTGTCCTGTGGCGATGAAGACCTCACCCGTGCGACCGTCAACGGCGATGGAATATATCTCGTCGGAGATAAGCGGACTGTTGTCCTTGGTGAAATGGCTGATGACCTCAGTTCCGTCGGCACTGGTGAGATACACACCGTTGGCTGATGTGCCGAACCACTTGCGGTTGCCACCGTCAACGGCTATACACTTGACGGCCACCTCGTTGAGAAGATAGTCCGCAAGGTCTGTCCCGTCGTTCCGGGGAACAACCACCTGATGGTAGTGGAAGTCATCACTGAAGACCGTGGTAGGATCTGGAATCATGAAAGGCCCTTGGTTGGTTCCGACCCAGACCGCGCCGTCCCGGTCCTCGGCTATGCAATTGACAAGTGCGACCTTGTCGGTATATGATGTCCCGTTCTGATTGACCACGGACTTGATGAATACATGACGGTCGTCTGAGGTCTTGTCTATAGTGCCGTTCGTGTTGATGACCATGATTCCCGCACTGTTACCGCCCGATGTGGAACGACGGCTGTTGATCCATGCCCAGCCACGACGGTCGAACATCACCTGGTCGAATGTCTGGAACCTCGCTATCTCAGGATAGTGGTATGCCGTCCAACTTCCGTCATTCCTCATTATGCGCACGATGGTGTCGCACTCGTTGTTGAGCATCCAGAGATTCCGGTCGCTATCGAATGCGAGCCCGGTTATACGGACAAAATATCCAGCCCTGGGGTCAGCGGGTAAAATGCTTGTCAACGGTGAGTCCTGTCCGTAGGTATAATGCCTCACGAACTTGCCGTCCCGGAATTCGTAGAGTCCGGAACAAGCAGTGCTGACGAAATGATGTGAGGAATCAAGTGGGTCCTGGACCACATCTGTCACATTCCTGTAATATTCCGCTTGCGGGTTGGACTGCTGGGCGCCGGTTCTCTCGAACGATGACCAGTGACCGTCTTCATAAGTCATCACGGTTCCTGTCCTGTCAAGTTGCGGATAGTTGAAGCACCCACCGGCAATGAGAAGTCTGTCACCCTCGAAATGCATCTTATAGGAGTAGTTGGTCTCAGGACCGGATGGATGAATAGCCGCAACCTTCTGTAGGCAGGTCTCATTGTCCGCACTCTCTTTTTTGTCGAAAGCGTCAAAGTCAACCTTGGCCTTTGACTCCGCGATGGTCATCTTGTTCCAGTTGGCGATATCGAGCAGGTTCTTAGTGCTGTCACCTTCAAAGACGGTGTCCGCGCTCCTGGCATATATCTTGCCACCCTTGATGATGCATCCCGACAATGGACATCCAAGGTCGTACTTTGTGGAGAAAATCCTCTTTGAGAGATCGACGATGAGAAGACCTGTGCTGGAGGTGATTGCCGCCTTCTTCCCGAAGATGCGCATCTGACTGAATGAAGTGCCGTCAACAGACTTCTCCTTCAGTTCCGGCATGTTATAGACAGAGCCGTCTGAGGCGAGTATGTCGATGTTGCCATTGCCGTACAGGATGACAAGGTTGGAGCCATAGCCTGATATGGAGTGGATGCCGAAGTCACTGAGGACATCGGTCTTGTCGTAGGTGCGGACCTGCTGGTCGTCCTCATCGTAACTGAACAACGCTCCGTCGCTGACGGCGTAAACCGTGCTGCCTACTTTCACGGCTTGTGAGTGAGAGGCGAAGGACGAGTATATCTTCCACTGCTGCGACATCGCGCTGCCTTTGAAAAGACACAGCATGACGAGTGACAACCAGACGATAGCGGTTTTTCTAATCATATCAGACATTATGTGGATTCCAGAAAATCACAGAGTTTCTTTACGGCCTCAGCCCTGTGGCTGATCTTGTTCTTCACATCATCTCCAAGTTCGGCGAATGTCTTGTCGTAGCCATCCGGGACGAACACCGGGTCATACCCGAAACCACCCTCGCCTCGGCGTTCCTCGATGATGCGCCCATCGACAGAACCTTCAAAAGAATAGGTCTTGCCTTTGTACTCCAAGGCTATGACAGTCACGAAACGAGCGCTTCTGTCTTTCTTGTCCTTGAGGTTCAGAAGGAGTTTGTCGTTATTGGCGTCGGAGTCATGGTCACCGGCATAGCGGGCTGACAAGACACCGGGCTCTCCACCGAGCGCCGTTACCTGAAGCCCGGAGTCATCGGCAAAGCAGTCGAAGCCGTAGTATTTCTTCACGAAATCAACCTTCAGCCGTGCGTTACCCTCAAAGGTGTCAGCGGTCTCGGGAATTTCCACATCGCATCCAATATCCTTGAGGCTGCGTATCTCGTACTTTCTGCCAAGCATGGCTCTGACCTCGCTGAGCTTGTTCTCGTTATTGGTGGCGAAGACAAGCGTCGGTTTCTGTTTCAACTTGACCTTCATCACATCAAATCCTTCACCATAGACACCCTGGCAGTTGTTCATCGACACAAACGCATAAGGGTCGATAGACTTGATATAGCTGAAAATCCTGTTCGACTGCCTTTTCCTTGCGATAAGGACAATCACCTTCCTCTCGGTATGTGTGTACCAGCCGGTTCCGTCAAGCACCGTCACTCCGAACCCCATCTCGTTGAGCTTGGAGGCTATCTTGCTGTAATTCCGTGAGAAGATGAAGAACTGTACCGACTGGCGAGTGCTGTACATCACGTGATCGAGCGTAAGGCCTGATATGATGAGGGCGGTGAAACCGAATACAATCTTCTCCCAGTCATGGAATATGAAGTAGCAGGATGAGATAATCAGACAGTCAATAATCATCATGATATGCCCGAGTGACACATCCTTGTACTTGTTGACTATGGCCGCGATGATGTCCGTACCACCCGTACTCCCGTTATGGGCGAAACTGATGCCTAAGGCGATACCCTCGAGAATGGCTCCGAGCACGACTGCCATGAAGGACTGATCGCCGACGAGCCGTGGCAGTTCGCCTGTGACCGGATCCTCCACGAGGCGTTGGGCAAGCCAAAGGTAGATAGTGACCACCCCGACTCCGTAGATGGTCTTGATGCAGAACTTCCAGCCGACTATACGTATGGCGAGTACGAGAAGGATGGCATTGATGATAAGGTATGTGTTCTGTATCTCGAACCCAGTGGCATAGAAAATCAATGACGCTATACCTGTCACGCCGCCAGTGGTTATCTGGTATGGAAGCAAGAACAACGTCACCCCTATTGCGTAGAACAGTAGGGCGATGGCTATGAAGATATAGTCCTTGTAGTCTCCGAAGACGGATTTGAACGCTTCTTTCATTTCTGATGAACGATATTGATCATACGTCCAGGTACGACGATTACCTTCATGACAGGTTTACCGTCCAGGTACTTCTCTGTCTGGGTATCGGCCAGCACCGTCTTCTCAATCGTGTCCTTGTCGGCGTCGGCGGGAAATTCCATCTGGAAGCGGGTCTTCCCGTTGAAGCTGACCATCATCTTGATGCTGTCTTCCTTCAGGAACTCCTCATTGAGGACAGGCCACTGGGCGTCACATATCGTGGTGTCATGACCGAGCATCTCCCAGAACTCCTCGGCTATGTGCGGAGCAAACGGGGCGATAAGCACTGCCAGGTTCTCCATCACGCGGCGATTCGTGCTCTTGAGCGCAGTGAGCTCGTTGAGGCATATCATGAATGCGGCGACCGACGTGTTGTAGGAGAAATGCTCTATGTCATCAGTGACTTTCTTGATCAGCTTATGGAGCGACTTCAGTTCTTCCTTCGACGGCTCTCTGTCATCAACGGCCTTCTCAGCGTAGTTCCACAGTCTCACGAGGAAACGGTGGCAACCATCGATGCCGTTTGTGTCCCATGGCTTGCTTTGCTCCACCGGACCGAGGAACATCTCATACATGCGGAGCGTGTCGGCGCCGAATTTCTCGACAATCATATCCGGGTTGACCACGTTGAACATGGATTTCGACATCTTCTCGATGGCCCAGCCACAGATGTATTTCCCACCTTCCAGTATGAATTGGGCAGAGGCGTATTCAGGTCTCCAGGCTTTGAATGCCTCAATGTCGAGAACGTCGTTCTGTACGATGTTGACATCGACATGGATAGGGGTGGTGTCATACTCTTTCCTCAAGTTGAGGCTGACGAAGGTGTTGGTGTCCTTGATTCTGTAAACGAAGTTGCTCCGACCTTGTATCATGCCCTGGTTGATGAGTTTGCGGAATGGCTCCTCCTTACAGCTGACGCCTATGTCGTACAAGAACTTGTTCCAGAAACGGCTGTAGATAAGATGGCCTGTGGCGTGCTCACTGCCACCGACATAGAGATCGACGTCCTGCCAGTACTTGTCCGCATCCTCACCTACGAGGGCATTGTCGTTGTGGGGGTCCATATAGCGGAGGTAGTATGCGGAACTGCCTGCGAAACCAGGCATTGTGTAAAGCTCGATAGGGAATACGGTCTTGCCGTCGATGAGGCTGCATTCCACGACGGCCTTGCTCGCTTCGTCCCAAGCCCATCGCTCCGCGTTGCCGAGTGGGGGCTCACCGGTCTCGGTAGGGAGGAACTTGTCAACTTCAGGCAAGAGCAGCGGAAGGCATTCCTCTGGAATCATCTGTGGAATGCCGTTCTTGTAATAGACAGGGAATGGCTCGCCCCAGTATCTCTGGCGCGAGAAAATCGCGTCGCGGAGCTTGTAGTTGACTTTGACGCGGCCTATGCCCTTCTCGGCGATGTACTCCTTCGTCCTGGCTATGGCTGCCTTGACCGACAAACCGTTAAGGAACTCACTGTTGCATACCGTGCCTTCCTTGGCGTCAAAACTTTCCTCGCTGACGTCGCATCCTTCAATCAGAGGGATGATGGGGAGGTTGAAATGCTTTGCGAAAGCGTAGTCGCGGCTGTCATGAGCAGGTACTGCCATAATCGCACCAGTGCCATAACCTGAGAGCACATAGTCACTTACGTAGATAGGTATCTCCTTGCCGTTGAACGGATTGATGGCATAGTTGCCAGTGAACACTCCACTGACCTTCTTGTCAATCATACGCTCGCGCTCAGTACGTTTCCTGGTCTCTGCCACGTAGGATTCCACTTCGGCTCTTCGCTCTGACGTAGTAATCTTGCCGACAAGCTCGCTCTCCGGGGCAAGCACCATGAACGTGACACCGAAGATCGTGTCGGCTCTCGTCGTGAAAATGGTGAGACTCTGACCGTCCTTGGTCTTGAACTCCATCTCAGCACCCTCACTCCTGCCTATCCAGTTCTTCTGCGTCTCCTTTATGGAGTCGCTCCAGTCTATGGTCTCCAGACCGTCAAGCAGTCTCTGGGCGTAGGCGCTGACACGCAGGCACCACTGTCTCATCTTCTGCTGGACGACAGGATAGCCTCCTCTCACGCTGACTCCGTCAACGACTTCGTCATTGGCGAGGACAGTCCCGAGTTTAGGACACCAGTTGACCATCGTCTCTCCCAGGAAGGCTATCCGGTAATCCATGAGGATGTCGCTCTGTTGCTTCTCAGAGAGCTCATCCCATGACTTCCCGTCGAACGACTGGGTCCGAAACTTCTCTACAAGCTTTGAGATTGGTTGTGCCTTATTGAGCTCAGTGTCGTAGTAGCTGTTATACATCTGCTGGAAAGCCCATTGTGTCCAATGGTAGTATTGTGGAGTGCAAGTCCTGACTTCCCTGTCCCAGTCGAAGCAGAAACCTATCTTGTCGAGTTGTTCGCGATAACGGGCTATGTTGGCGTTCGTGGTTATCTCGGGGTGCTGGCCTGTCTGGATCGCATACTGCTCAGCAGGGAGACCGTATGCGTCATACCCCATAGGGTTGAGCACATTGAATCCCTGTAGGCGTTTGTATCTTGCATAGATATCACTTGCTATGTATCCGAGAGGATGCCCGACGTGAAGACCTGCTCCTGAAGGGTAGGGGAACATGTTCAGCACGTAATACTTCTTCCTGCTCGCGTCCTCTGTGACATTGTAGGTTTTCTGGTCAGCCCATCTCCGCTGCCACTTCTGCTCGATTTCCTTGAAATTGTATTTCATATCTCTTATTGAAAAAATAACGCGCAAATTTACGAAAAAGTTTCCATATACAAGCATCCCACACCTTTTATTTATGAAAACGACCTCAATTAAGGTGGGTGCGTCTGGTTGGCGAGGCTTGGGCGAGTGACATCAGGATTGGTCGGTTTTCT
>JAKSJE010000051.1 GCA_024398405.1 Bacteroidaceae bacterium | reverse complement strand
TAGTAACAGGTATATACCACTTGTTAGTAACAGGTATATACCACTTGTTAGTAACGGATATATAGTTTTTTCCGCAATAAGAGATAATGTCATGCGAAGTCGCGGGCGCAGGCGTGCGAATGGACGGAAATAGGGAGCCAAATGCGTCGGAAGCCGTAAGCGATGGCGAAGAGAGAGCAAGGCGGTATCCCTTCGCGGACAATAGGGATGGGGACGGTCGGGGACGGGAAGGGGACGGGAAGGTGACGGTCGGGGACGGGAAGGTGACGGGAAGGTGACGATCGGAGACAGGAAGGTGACGGTCGTGGATGGGAAGGGGACGGTCGGAGATGGGAAGGGGACGGTCGGGGACGGGATGGAGGCGGTCGGGGACGGGATGGGGACGGTCGGGGACGGGGGAATGGTAATCATCGTTAGGCAATTGGCCGATTGGGAATAAAAAATCTGATTATTGTTTGGTATTTCACCAAATTGTAGTACCTTTGCACGTCATAATCCAGCAAAGACATGGAAATAAACCGTAAACTAATAGAGCAGTTCTACAACGAACTTGATGAGCGTTCGCGTGAGACGCTCGACAAATCAGCAGAGAAGGTAATCGAGGCGAAGAGGCGCGGCGGCAAGGTGGCCGTGGTGACGGGAAGCGGACCTAACATCCATGAGGGGGTAACGACTCTCATCGCGGAACTTATCAGCAAGGATATAGTGGATGGCGTCACGACCAGTTCGGCAGTGGTGAACCACGAGATGGGCGGTGTTCTCGACAGGGTGAAGATGTGTCCGGCGCGACAGTTCGGCCTGCCGGAGGACAAGATGCCGAGAGGTGATGTCTTCGAGTTCACCGACATGACCGACGAGCAGTTGGATGCGTTGTCGGAGGAGATGATTCTCGACCGTGGGCTTTTGTCGAAGCGCAAGGACTGCGAAGGGCATTTCGTGATCAAGGCCGCCGCCAACATGGCCTACCCTATGGGGCTTCGCACGGAGATGCTGGCGGACGAGATACACACCGTATGCCGCCAGACCGGGCTGCCGTTTGAGGTGGTGGCAGGCTGGGGGTGCGACGAGCGGACGATGCTGGGCGCTGCGGCGAGGAAAGGGGTGCCGGTGTTGGTGACGTTGCCTCAGTTGGTAGGCGGTGGCCATGTGGGACTTGCGGTGGGTGACAGCATCGCCATAGCGGAGCGCTCAAGACGGATAGCGGCGCTTATGGGCAGTGCGGATGTCATCATAGAGTCGGCCGTGGCCTTGACGCAGGAGATTCATGACGGTCCGTTCGAGACCTACACGGGTCATGGGATATGGTCATGGTGGCAGCACCAGCCCACTTACAGCCTGAAGGACAAGACCCTCATACGTTTCGACCTTGACGAGAACCTCCGCAAGGCTCAGGACTTGCAGAAGCAGAGCGCTATGATACAGGAGGCTATCAACAAGGGTCTGCCTAAGACCAAACTCTCGAAGATTCCGTTCCGCATGGAGATGTCGGCATTCGCGCGCCACGAAGGCAGCCTGCCCGTCATAGGTGACATCGGCATGATATGGCCTGTCTTCGCACTGAGGATAGCCGACGCGCTGGGGACGGAGCTGGATTTCATGAGTTACAAACAGGAGACGGACGACGGCAAGCAGATGCGCCAGTGGATAGTTGACAACATCAAGCCTTTCTCACGTCAGAAGATGTGGCAGGGACTGGCGGCTTTCGGTCGCGGTTAGGGGTCATCTGTCATGCAGCGGTCGTGAGCGAAGTCGGGATTGCCCGTCTCGCCAGGCGCGGAAGACAGTTCAATCGAAAAACGGCAGGTCTTGTGGATCTGCCGTTTTTCGGTTATGGGGTGTTCTATTAATTACATTTTAGATGATTTTGAGATTGTTCTTTAGCAGGTTGCTGCCATTCATAAAGGAGCCCTCAGCCCTAAACAAGGTATATCAATCACAGATGTGATTGATGCGGGCATCGTGACTGAATGAAGGACAGCAAGATGCAAAGAAAAAGCCAAAAGCATCAAAATAGCAATACACACCCATAGTTTGTTAATTATTTGCGGGGAATTAATAGAACACCCCTTATCTGACGAATATCTTCTTGCCGTTGACTATGTAGATACCTGGGTGCAGGGAGCCGGGGTCGCCATTGCACCTGCGGCCTGAGAGGTCGAGGATGACCGGTGGCTGGCTGCTGTCAGCGGCAATGCCGACGATTCCATCTACCACCTTATACACCTCTATGTCGCATCTGTCGGACGCGCCACTGCCATCGGTGGCCTGTGCGGTTATTACCGCCTTGCCCTCGGCCACGGCGACGACCACGCCTTCGGCGACGGAAGCGACGGATGGGTCGGAGGATGTCCACGAGAGTTTCTTGTTGGTGGCATTCTCAGGAAGGACGGATGCTGAGAGCACGGCGCTGGAGCCGAGCGGCAGCCTGACCATGGTCTGGTCGAGGGTTATGCCCGACACCTTCACCTCTGGCACGTAGCACTCCACCTCACATGACGCGGAGACGTTGCCGCCGTCAGCGGAAGTGGCTGTGATGGTGGCTTTGCCTGCTCCGACAGCCGTTATCGTCCCGTCGCGGACGACCGCCACGTCTTCGTCCGAACTGCTCCAGAGGAGGGCTTTGCTTGTGGCATCGGCCGGGAGGACTGTGACGGCCAGTCTTCTCTCCGCCCCTACGGCCAAGAGCAATGAGGTCACGTCGAAGGAGACCGACGTCACCTTGACAACCGGAATATAGCAATGGACCTCACACTCCGCGTACTTGCCGCTGCCATCCTTCGCATCGACACGGATTACGGCACTGCCCTCGCTCACGGCCCTGACCTCGCCGGCGGCGGAGACGGTAGCCGTGGCGGGAGCCGAAGACGACCAGGCCAGTGACTTGTCGGTGGCGTCGGCTGGTAGCACGGTGGCGGTAAGGGTTGCCGAGGAGCCTACGGCGAGTTCCAACGATGGGTCGCTCAGGGATATCGAGGCCACCTTGACCACTGGCTTATGGCAACTGACACCACACTGGGCCTTGACACCGCTGCCATCGTTGGCAGTGGCGGTTATGACGGCATTGCCTTCACCGACGGCGGTCACCACACCGTCCGATACCTTTGCCACGGTAGTGTCGGTGGTGGTCCATGTGACGGACTTGTCGGTGGCGTCGGCAGGGAGCACGGTGACGGTAAGCGCTGCTGACGTTCCTGTCTCCAAGGAGAGAGTGGCGGGACTGAGTGCGATGGACGACACTTTCACGTTCTTCATCATCTCGTATTCCTCCTCACTGACCAGCCTCAGTTCCTTCGGTGAGCCAGGAGCGACCGACAGGTAGGCGGAGTTCTTTGGCATATAGAGCCCCTGATACACCTTCATGCCGAGAGAGCCATCCGGGAGAATCCCGAGCACACGCATCGTCGCAGTGTCGTTCTTGACCACGTCTGTGTGAGGGTTCTGATCGGCAAGCCTGTCAGTCCTTCCCACCCGCTTCATGAAATAGACACCTCTCAGCATGTTGTCGGACGGAGTCTGTGAGGCACTGTTGTGGATGTCGAGACGGTTGGCGGAAGGATTGTCCGAGGAGCATCTTGCGATAAGAGGGGTCGCGCCAGGCACATCAGACTTGTCCTTGCCGATTTCCCTCATCACGGCTACCTTCAGCCTGGCATCAACCTGGTTGACGTAGTACACGTTCATCCCTGGTGAATGCAAGGAGAATGGGAAGGAAGCCATGAATGACAGATAGTATGCCCCACCATAGGCCAGGGTCGGTTTCATTCCGAAATAGTTCTCTCCCGTAGTCGTGAGCGGAATCGCATCCCAGAGCCTTGTGTCAATTTTCTTGTCCGTGGTGTATTTCTCGACCGAGCTCGAGTCAACACCCGCATTCACTTCGTCACACAGATACGCCACCATGCCCGACTTCTTGGCATAAATCCAGAGATGGGGTTCGTCGTCATCCGGCTTGATGATTGACAGATAGTATGATATTATCTTGTAGGTATCAGTGCCCTGACAGTACAAGCGGTATCCTGGGGCAGAAGGGTTATATTCGGAATATATGACAGACCCGGGGTTTGACACGACCTTGTCGAACGTTCCCCATGTCTGAATAGCCCCGAGGTCAGCGGTAGTCGAAGCCAAGTCAATCCTTCCGTAGTCATCAGTGACGGTGATGTATCGTCCTGTCACGGTGTTGCGCGCGCGATAGAATCCGTCTTTCAGTTCCTGGGCAGGAGCACAGACAAGTGGCATCAGGAGCAATAACGATAATAGCAGTCTGTTCATATATGAAAAGCCCTACACCCTATTATATAATAAGGTGTAGGGAATGTAGCGATTATTTAACTCTTAATGTATCTCACTTCTCTCAGATGGCCTTGAAGTAGAATGTAGTCCTCACGGTGTTGCCGGAGTAATCAAGAGCGACAAAAGTGATTTCGTAGATGTAGCCAGCCTCAGGCAGATAGAGACCTCTGTCAACATATCCGCTGAAAATCTGGTTCAAGCCGATACCCTTGGCGTTAGCCTCGGCGAGGAGTTTCCTGCAAGTAGCGTCGCCGCCCTTCTTCGCGTCCGCGGAGAAGTCGCTCTTCAGCACGTTGGTGACAGCGACATATTTCTTGTATGCAGGTGAGAGCAGTTCGGCGGTGAACGTGGTAGGTTCGATGACTACGTAGTTCTTAGACGCGTCAGCATTGAGCTTGACTGCTGTAGGAACAACCATGCTGTTGCTTACGAGAGCCCACTTGCTTGTGGTCTGGTTGTAGTAGATCATCGTAGGCTGGAGGTAGTGGTTCGCGTTCTTTATCACGTCGTTGACCTTGGTGATGACCTTGTTGATACGGTCAATGACCTTGGTGTTGAGTTTGTCGGTCACCTTGTTGATCTCGTCCTGAATCTGTTTGTTGACATCGTTCTTAAGATTCTTGAACGAGGCATTCGCCTTATCGACGATAGACTCGTTAATCTGGTTGATGAAGTCGGACAAGCCTTGGGCCGTGAAGGAATAAGTGTAAATAACCGCCTTCTCTTTTGGATTGTCGTGGGCATCATCCCAGTCTTTCTTAATCTTCTGCGCACCATACTCAGAGAAGTCATTGGTGGCCGAGATTCCTATGACTATTTCATTGACAGTGCCACCCATCTCAATCCGAGCCTTGATCTGATAGACATTCACTGTCAGATTAGGTTCTGAAATCGGGTCGAACGTAGGGATGTTGATATCGAATGCGAACTGGAACTCCTGATGCGCGATAGTCTTGAGCTGAGGAGCATCCCAGTCCTTGAGGAATTCGTAGCTCAGCGGCTGGATGGCTATGCCAGCGATGGCATACTGTGAATACACGCTTGAGGACTGCATCGCATTGTTCTCATCCTTCCACTGCCACCAAGACTTGACGCCGAGTGCAGGAAGCGACGTGCCCAGTGCGCTTTCGATTGTCTTATATGCGTTTGTCACATTGAAGTCATTGTTCTTATGGTCCCTCAGCTTGTTGAGAGCCTCCTTGGCGACAGACTTCAGGGAAGCGACATCGACATAATTTGAGGCCTTGACCTTCTCAATGTCATCCATGTCGATATACGCATCCGCCTCATAGAAACCGTTCGAGACAGCCCTTGTCCAGCCGAAAGTAATCTCCTTGTCTGAAGGGACAAGTTCACCAAGTCTCAGAGCGGACTCCTCATCTTTGCTGTTCACGAGAGAGAACGTGGTGTTGGAGAAGTCAACAGAAGAAGGGTTGACCGTGAGATAGACCTTACCGGCGTATGCCTTCTCATCGTCGCTCAGCATCAGTTCACCTGAATATACAGGGAAGGTCTCGTTGAGCCCGACGAGTGAGGCCTCCTCAGAAGTGAGACCATTGCCGCATACAGGCCACTTAGGTGAATCCTTTGTGCTCTTGCCATAGAACGCACTCAGTATGTTGCTTGACAAACTGGTAGGAAGGTTGAACGTGCCGATTACCGGATTGTATGTCCCTTGTATGATTATGCTTGTAATCTGCTTCTTGATACTGTCAAGGTAGTTAGCCAGACTTTCCTTGATGGCGTTGATGTCATCCTGCACTGTAGATATGCTTTTCTCAAGAGCCGCAATCTTGCCTGACAGTTCCGCATCAGCCTGTTTGTAAGCTTTCTCAAGGGCCGACACCTTCAAATCGACATCGTCCTTTGTGTAGTAGTCGGCGAATTTAGCCTCCACACCGTCTAAGCGTCCTTCAATGTCACCAATCATGCCGTCAATCTCGGTCTGAGTGTAGTAGTCGGCGAAGCTTGCCATGAGCAGGTTGTCGATTTCCTGCTTGGTGTAGTAGTCGGCCAACATGTCTTTCACCTTGCCGACCTCGCCCATGAGTTCGGTGCGAAGTTCACTGATTTCGCCATCAATGGTCGTATGGAGTGACTTGAGATAGCCATCCACATCCGTCTTTGTAGCATAATTATCCTTGATTTCCTTGATTGCGTCATCAAGGTCGTTCTTCAGGTTTTCCAGTTTGGAGTCCATTTCGTCCTTGGTGTAGCAATCACTCGTAATGACTATTTTTGACAATTTGTCGTACAGGTCAGCGATTTTGCCGTTCACGTCGGTCTGCCATGATGCGATGTCATTGAGTTTAGCTTTCAGGGTGTTCACGTCTGTTGTCAGTCCGTCAACAAGGGCTTTGTTGGCAACTGAATTAGCCAAAGCCTGAGCCGCATTAACGTTTGCGGTTGTCGCAAGGTCTTTTGCCCCCTGAGCAAGATCAAGAGCCGTGTTCAGTTTGCCTTCGAGGACGTCAATCTTGCTGTTCAGACTCTTTTCGAGATCAGCGACAGCCTTCTCCGCAGCCTCCTTGTTTCCGTCCACGATTTTCTTCATGTTGTCGATATCGCCATAAATCAAAGCGATTGCCTCTGTGTTGGCTGTGATCTTCCCTGAGTGCTCGTCAACGGTATTCTTCAGTCCGGCGATGTCTTCCGCGTTCTGCTTCGCAAGCTCATACGCTTTCGCGGCATTGAGCAATGCACTCTCCGCATTCTCAGTCACCTTCTTCAAGTCATCGGTCATTCCTGCCATCAAAGCCTCCAGTCCCTTAATCTTATCTGCATTGGCCTTGATTGCCTCTGCGTTTTTCTCGATGTCGGCCGTGTTGGCTTTTAGCAGTTCCTGCTGCTGTTCCACCTGAGCGATGAGAGCGGCCAATGCGTTGTTGGCCTCAGAGAGAGCCTGCTGCAACACGATGGTAGTCTGTGTCAACTGCTCAATCGACTTGTCCTGCAGTTCGACTATATCTTCCACCTGACTCAGGTGGGCATCGATTTTAGCGACCTCATTCTCGACGTTGAAGATGGTAACGGTCAGAGCATTGTACTGCTCCAGTAATGAATCATACTCAGCCCTGAGTGTTTTGATTTCCGTGACATGAGCCGCGATGGTGTTTTTCAGCGCATCGATTTCCGCCGCCAGCAGTTCCTGCTCAGCATCAGTACTCTCCTGCATTTCCCTGAGGGCATCGAGTTCTTCCTGTAGTTTCTCAACCTCGTTCTGAAGCTGGGCGAGCAACTTCTGACAGTTGTCCTTGCAGATTGCCTGTTCGGTCTTCAGGTTGGAAAGTTCTTTGTTGATGGCATCAATCTGTGTCTGCAATGCCTCATTAAGGTTCTCCTGATTCGTAATAATGAACTGATAAAGCGACGAGATGTCATCATCGTAATCCTTACAAGAAGTAAGCACGCCTGAGGCGGTCATACAAAGGGCTACCACAAGTGTTCCAAAAAAAGTTTTCTTCTGCATAATAATATCTATTAATTGTCGTTGATACCTCTTTGACATATAATCCAGCACAAAGGTAGTACTTTTTTAGCAAACGTAGGCATCTTTTCATAAAAAAAACATGGTTTCATCATTTTTTTTCATACCTTTGCACTCAAAACCACATATATCATCCGCAATGAGATGTATTCTCCTTTTAATGTCTTTGATAGCGACATGGCCTCTCACCTGCCATTCGCAGGAAAGTCTTACTGACGAGGGTCTCACCACTTCAATGCTGTTCAATCGGTTGGACTGTGCCCTTGCGGTCGGTTCGACAGGCATCGGATTCGACCTCGCCACCCCTCTGTCAGACAGGTTCAGGCTTCGTGCCGGATTCGACTTCATGCCTAAGTTCAACTACGACATGTACTTCGGCATTCAGGTCGGCACCGAAGACCCGAGCAAGACTCAGGAGGAGAATAACGAGGAGAACTACAGGAGATTTGAGAAGATGTCGGGGTTCATGAAGGATTTGACGGGCTACGATGTCAATAACTACGCCATAATGGTCGGCAAGCCAAGCTTCAGCAACGTCAAGTTACTGCTTGACATCTATCCCTTTAACAATAGGAGCTGGCGAATCACCACTGGCTTCTACTATGGTTCGTCCGAAATCGCCGATGCCCTCAACAGCATGTCGGACATGCACACTCTTATGGGGATGGATATATACAACAATATCTACGACAAGTTAGAGAACAAGGAGCAGTTGTTCAAGGACTATGACCTCGACCCTGAAATGCGCAAGGAATTGTGGACAAGGATGAAGAGCTACGGGCGTATGAGCATCAACATAGGCCAGTTCACCCATGACATCGACATCACCGACAAGAACGGCAAGACTCACAGTTACAAGGCAGGCGACACCTACTGCATGGTGCCTGATGCCAATGGTATGTTATGGGCAAAGGCAAACGCCAATGCGTTTAAGCCTTACTTTGGAGCAGGATATGAAGGGCGCCTGATTCCCGACAGCGACCGTTGCATGATATCCTGTGAGTTGGGAGCCATGTTCTGGGGAGGCGTTCCCGACATCATCACACATGAAGGTGTGAACCTATGCGAAGACGTCACGAACGTACGCGGTGACGTCAGGCACTATCTCAACATCATTAAATGCCTGCATGTGTACCCCGTCCTCAACCTCAGGGTGTCGATCAATCTGTTCCGCCAGCCGAAAACAAGCGCTTCAGCGCACTGGTGAGACGTTTGCGACGGCGCCAGTTCCGGTCATGGACGATTTTGATGCTCAGTGCCTTTCGAGCCGTCGCCTCCACATCGAGTCCTCGCACCTTTGCATATTCCCTGACCACGAACTCAAAGAGGTCCATGCGTCCCGTGAAACGAGTAAGGTTGTCGAGGCATTCAGCAAGTGGCACAGCCCCACCCTCGTCATGAAAGTCCATGCGATTGATGTCAATAAGCGAGAACGCGTAATCACCATATGCGCATTCCCTTCTCTCAAATCTCACGTTGGTGTCGTTCAGGTCGCGATGGATGACACCCTTGTCATGAAGATCGGCCACGAACCGCGCGAACGAAAGAGCCAGTTCCTTGTTCCAGTCATCCCGGTCAGTCAGGTCTTCGAGAGGAGGATTATCATCATGTCCCGAGACAAAATAGCAATAGTCAATCAATCCCGCCCGGCGTGTCTCCTCATACCTTATCGGCTCTGGCGTACAGAAGCCAAGGCCTCTGAGCGTCAAGGCGTTGTGGTACGCCTTGTAGGCTTTGGTCTTGCGAAAGAATGTATAGATTACCTTCTGGAACAAGCCAGGACGTCGGAAGCGTTTCACAACCACCTCCCTACCGTCAAGCGTCATCGCCTTGATGACGTTGCGACCGCTGAAAAGCACCCTGCCCTCCTGTTCAAAGCCCTCCATACAGACGTGATTTGAGATTATAGTAACTGCGTCCCACGGTGTAGTTCCACAAGTTATGGAAGTCAGCAGACGAATGACACGGATTTATGGCTACGTTCCGCTTCGGGAGCGTGGCATCGAGACCGTCACAGAAGTCAGCGATGAACTCGAACATATTGTATTCATCCAGCATTCTGTCCTTGCAGGTTCTCAGCACACCAGCAGACTTCCTGTATCTATCCTCCGCAATCTGCCGCTCGATAATCCTTATCGCCTCATCAGGTTTTCGTATGTCGATTGGCTCGTACGCCTCACGCGGGAAATAGTCTGAGATATTGGTGCAGCCGTGATACAGTGGGAAGGACTCCGCGAGGTAGCAGTCGCCCAGCTTCTCCGTCCAGTAGTAAGGCTCGGACGAGTTCTCGATGACGATGTGGTACATATATGGCGCCAGCACATCGTATTTGTCATCAAAAGGGTTTGACCCCCTGCCGAAGACATCCAGGCTATCGCCGAAATGCTCCTTTAGTTTCCTCACGAATCGCATCCGGTCTATGTGCCCCTGCGTGAAAGCCTTGTTGCTCGATATGACGGATATAAGTTTGGTTTTCCTCGGAGATGGTTCTGATTTCAGAGTGTCATAGTCCTTCGTGGCAGTCACATGTCCCTCCATATCCTCTTTATATCCGATGAACCATGGCAATATGGCATGAGTATGGTGTACCTCAGTGCCTATGGGCGAATTACTGACTTTCGCACATTGTCGCTGGCAAATGCAGACGTGGGCGAACTGACGCAGATAGACGTCAGGATACGACAGCACCGAATGCGGTTCGGTTGCCATGAAAATCACGTTCTCTGGAGCCACCCGGCACGTCTCCATCGTCCTCACGCCCTTGCCCTGAACCACCCAGAAGTCAGGCTCATCCACTTCCTCATCAATGAAGAAGCGGTATCTGCCGTCGAGAGAGCAAAGGCTATGATTCTTTGTCTGCCTATGGTATATGGTTCCGAGTTCAGGACGGTACGGAGTGAACTTGACTTTGTACATCAGACGACAAAGTTAGCAAATTAATTCTTATCTCAGCAATTATTGACGATATTTTTTGAGTAAAGGTGGGTTCTATAAATTCATTTCTTGCGATTTTGAGGTTTGTTCCGAACAGGTTGCTGTGCGGAAGGAAGGAATTATGCGGGCATAATGACTGACTGACAAACAGCAAGATGCCGGAACAAAGCCAAAAGCGCTGAAAAGAATTATGTCACCCATGTTTGATAAATTTGTATTATTCGGTGAATTTATAGAACCCACCTAAAGCCACACGATTGGAGTCCAGGGTCTCCAAAGCCCCTCGTTCCGCACACGCTCCTCCGGTGTCTCTGTGTCCGGCCACCAGGACAACGACACAGACCCCCGCCCCAGTGTCCTCCGTCATGTCAGCGCCAACTAAGCCTTGACGCGAAAGGTACCCGGCATTGCCACGGAATCATCGTCATAAGAGACCGTCTCAGACATGCGAAATGAATGCTCACAACCACATGACTGACCTTTGCGCCCATACGAAAAGCACTTGGTGCAGACTGTCGGGTGGTTCACCTCACAGTCCGCACCAAGTCAGGGAATCACGCGACTTACTTGTATATAGGGCCGAAGTTCTGGCAAGCGCGATAGTCGGCGCTTTCCTTGTCCATTCCAAATGCGTTCCATGCTGACGGACGGAAGACGTCGGCATCAGCCACATTATGCATGCATACCGGTATCCGGAGCATCGAGGCAAGGGTTATGAGGTCGGAGCCGATATGGCCATGAGCAATGGCGCCGTGGTTTGCCCCCCAGTTGTTCATCACGGAATACACATCCCTGAATGCGTCCTTCGTCGGGTCAAGACGTGGAGCGAACCAAGTCGTAGGCCATGTCGGGTCAGTGCGCTTGTCGAGCATGTCATGGACATTTTCCGGGAGTCCTATGCTCCATCCCTCCGCGATCTGGAGCACCGGTCCGAGACCGGCTACCAGATTAAGGCGTAGCATCGTCATCGGCATGCCCGCCTTGGTACGGAAGTGTGAGGAATAGCCGCCGCCTCTGAAGTAGTCGCGGTCGGCAGGCATCCACTGTGTCGCCGCAAGACAAGCCTCCGCATCCGTCTCGTCCATCTCCCACGGTGTCTTCATGGTCGGATTGCCCTCGGAGTCAGTCATAGCGCCTGTCGCATCGAGCGTAGTCGCACCGGAATTGATGAGATGGATGAAGCCATTGGCAGCGCCACCGTCAGCCACCCATCCAGTGACACGCCTCACGGCTTCAGGACTCCAGTATGTGCGGACATCAGAGAACATGACGCCTTTGTTGGTGAGTAAGTGACCGAACAGCATGGAGATGCCGTTGAGGAAGTCGTTCTCGGTAGCGAGGACCTTCGCCTCACGAACACCGTTCCAGTCGTACGACGAGCACATCAGCGACTCCGGGAAGTCGAAGTTAGGTCTGTAGTCAGTCCACTGACGTTGCCCCTGCACACCACAGCAGATGGCATTGTGTCCCAGAGACTCCTCTTTATACCCCATCTGCAGCAGACGCGAGTTGCCTTCCATGAGGTCACGGATAATCATCATGTTCTTGACCGTGAACTCCCAGTCGGCATCCTTCTCACCCCGGTTCTTGCCTTTGCCCTTGCCGTTGAACGTGGTCATCGGTGTTCCGGGGAACAGTGGACGGTCCTCGTTGTAGTCATGCCCCTCGTTTGGCTTGCAGTACTTCTCCACCCACTTCATTGCCTTGTCAAACTCCTCATGGTCATATATCCCAAAATCCACACGGCGCAGTATCTCCACCAGTTCCACGTATTCAGTGCGCATGCCGAGGTATCTCTGCAGGAAGTCAGCGTCAACGATTGAGCCAGCTATTCCCATGCATGTATTGCCGAGCGAGAGGTACGACTTGCCACGCATCGTGGCCACTGCCTGTGCCGCACGTGCCCAGCGGATGATCTTCACGGCCACGTCCGCAGGTATTGTGTTGTCATCCAGGTCCTGGACATCACGACCGTATATGCCAAAAGCAGGGAGTCCCTTCTGAGCATGAGCCGCAAGCACCGCAGCGAGATAGACCGCCCCGGGGCGCTCTGTCCCGTTAAAGCCCCATACGGCTTTCGGCCAGTGAGGGTGCATGTCCATTGTCTCAGAGCCATAGCACCAGCAGGAAGTGACGCTGATGGTAGCCCCTACCCCTTCACGTTCGAATTTCTCCTGACAGGCAGCGCTTTCCGCTACGCGACCGATTGTGGAGTCCGCAATGACACATTCCACAGGAGAGCCATCGCCATTGCGGAGATTGGCGCTTATCAAGTCAGCCACTGCGGCCGCAAGAGCCATCGTCTTATTCTCAAGTGCCTCACGCACACCGCCCTGACGTCCGTCGATAGTAGGGCGAATTCCGATTTTCGGATAATCACTTTTCATTGTTCTGAGGTTTTTCTAAAATCTGTCGCAAATTTAACACATATAGACTTATCACTCTATTGCGAATATCCACATGCAAGTGTCAAATATCACCATGATACATGATACGACCACCGGCACGCCGGTCAGGTCCGAGCGGATCACATGGACGGACACAACGGATGACATCAGCGACGAGAGCGCATGACTTTATCAACGAGAGCGCATGACTTTATCAACTTGTTAGTAACAGGTGGTATATAGTTGTTAGTAACAGGAGGTATGCGCTGTTAGTAACAGG
>JAKSJE010000050.1 GCA_024398405.1 Bacteroidaceae bacterium | reverse complement strand
TCGAGGCCCTCGAACGTGAAATTCGAGGCCCTCGAACGATAAAAGGGTGTTCTATGAATTCCACGCCATAGGAGCGCCCAGCAGATGCGCCGACATCGCTCATCCACATCGCCGACATCGCCCACCCACGTCGGCGAGAACGCTCACCCACGTCGGCGACAACGCTCACCCACATCGGCGAGAACGCTCACCGACATCGGCGAGAACGCTCACCGACACCTCGTCATGCGCTCTCCCAGGCCTCGTTGACCGCTGTCACAGACGTGGTCAACCACTCTCACAGACCATGGAAATCTGTCGCGGCTGACTGATACAGGGCTCAGTCAGCATGATGTTACTGCTCTTAGCCACCTTGTCGGTTGGACTTCGGTCTTCCTCCGTCGCACCTCGGCAGAGATTGAGCAGGTACATCTCTGCTCTCGGTTTGTTGTCGGCTGGCGTTGTGTCTTTAGGTTAATTGTAGGTCTAATATCAATTGAGGGGCATGGGGTAGAGGACGTGGGCGGCTGTCTGGCGTGTGGTGCGCACGTGACCTGAGGGGGATGGACATGATGTGTGGACTTGTCCGCGGTCAACTGAGAACATGCGGAGCAAAAAGGACAGGTGATACATTCAGGTCACGACAGGTGATACATTCAGGTCACGGAAATCATTTTTTATCTTTCATTTCTTTGGCATTTCGGTTTTTTTTGTTACATTTGCGGTCATTATGAGGAAAACGACGATGAATCTGTTCATACGTCAATGAGGAGGACTATTATCTTACTAACTATTTATCCTTTTATCAATTCACACACGCTATGGTTAAAACTAAATTATTAATTCTATCACTCCTCACACTGGTCAGTACCAGCCTATGGGGGCAGAACTGGGTGGACGTTACATCCACGTATCTGACTAATGCGGACTTTGAGGGTTCTTATTCTGAGAAGTCAGGAACTGGTGTCACCAGTGAACGTGCCATCTATGAGCCTAATGGATGGACTGTTACTTACAAGTCAGGTGATAAGAATGACATGACCATCCTGAACAGTGGTGACAAGCAATCGGGCAGTTTCAACAGTATCACAAAACTTGCAACTGGTGGAAACAACACATACCTGTACAGAGGTAAGTGGGGCAACAACACTAATATCACTGTGGCCCAGAATGTTGAATTACCAAAGGGCAAATACAGACTCTCATGTGATGCCTGGAAATCAGGACTGGGCGGTGATGGGTCGATCTTGGCAGGCGGTAAGACTGCTGCATTAAGTGGAAATGAGGCTAATTGGAGGTCATTGTCTCTTGAATTCACTGTCACCGCCACAGGAACGACTCAAATAGGGTTTAACATCATACATAATAGCGATGGCAGTGAAAAATTTATAGGCTTTGATAATTTCAAGCTTGAATTTGACGACACTCCTGACAAAACCTCTCTCGGATCGACCATTGCAGTTGCGGAAGGACTCTATTCGCCGACTGGCAAAGACGCTGAGATATTCCGGGCTGCTATCAATGCGGCAAAAGAGGTTTATGAGAACGCAGCTGCAAAGACATCTGAGGTCTATGATGCAGATGCGGCACTCAAGGATGCGATATTCGCATACAAATTAGCCAATGCTTCACCTGAGAATCCGTTGGATGTCACAGACTTGATAGGTTCGATAGCAAGCAGTACAGCCAATTGGAACATGACCACTGGAGCACAGAATAAGGTTTATAAAACTTCAACGGAAAAGAACAATGGTGAATACGTCGCAGCAGGATTCATTGAAAACTGGAATGGTAGTAATTTCAAAGGTGAGATTTCTTATGTGATTACCGGACTTCCTGCCGGAAAATATAGAATTTCAGCATACGCATTCGATAGTAATAAGTCCGGGAGTGTATATTTCTTTGCCAACGATCAAGAAACCGTTCTGGATAGTTCGACAGACAAGTTCAGCAATCCGACCATCGATGGCATTTTCATTGATGAAAACTCAGAACTGAAGGTGGGTCTTAATATCAAAGAGGCAAACACGAATTGGGTTGGCATCGCGAATGTCAAACTGGTATATCTTGGCTATGATGTGACGGCAGCTCTTGCTAATCTTCAGGCACTGGTAGAATCCGCTACATTCAGTGAGAAACATTCAGCCAAATCGGAGGAGGCTTTGCAGAATGCAATCGATGCGGCTAACAATCTTATCAACAACCCTGACACAGCAACGAAAAATACCATTGCCACTGCCTCTGCAAATCTGACTGAGGCGATGGCTGCCGTAACGGCTTCTATCGCTGATTATGCCAATCTGTCACAGCAGATCGCGATGGCGGAGAAATATACGGTTCTGGTAAATGCTGATAGTTATGAAACTGCAATTCAGGCTGCAAAGGACACTTATGAATCAGGTAGTGCTGTGACTTGTGCGGAAACAATCAAGAGCTTGACCGATTTCAAGGTGGCTGACTTCACATACGCTTCAGATACATACAAGTATGGGGTCGCTCTTGGTGAATGGACGACAACAGGCTATGTGAAAGACTTCGATAACGAACATTGGAGTGGCAAGAAAGTAAAATACAAGAATCAGGATGACGACAACGGACGTGGTTGGAACAGTTCAACCGGTTTCACCATCGGTCTGAATCAAGACTTGAAATTGCCTGCCGGCAAATATGTTTTCAAAGCATGTGGACGCAAGTCAGAAGGCGCTACTCTGGAGCTGGTCGTAAAAGTCAAAGATGGTGATGTCATAGGCAGGGTCAGTGACTTCCCGGTCGGCAGTGCCGCTCGTGGCATTGACACCTTAGGTATAGCAAGCTTTGATGATGTCAACGAAATGTACGCGAACAACGGTAAAGGCTTTGGCTGGCAGTGGCGTTTCGTGGAATTCGAACTGACGGAGGGAACCACTATCAATGTCGCTGTGGCTGCTAACGCAACTACTAAGTACCAGTGGGCAAGTTTTGGTGACTATTCAATCATGACAGACGATGAAGCCAACATAGCAATGATTGCCTACAACATCGCGCTCAATGATGCTAACCTCGCACTGGCTGCTGATGCTTACAAGAACGTCACCGGGCAGGAGAGGACTGACCTGCAGACTGCGATTGCCGCTTCACCTGGCTCGGACAAGGAGGCAATAGAATCTGCTACTAAAAACTTGAAGAGTGTGACAGATACATTCAAAGCGGCCGCTGTTGCATACGATGACTTCGCAAAGGCAAAGGATGAAGCCGGGACATACTCAGAGGAACTTCCTTATGCAAACCCTTCCAAGAAAGAAGCGATTGCTACAGCCGTGGCAGTAACTCCGACCTCTGCCGAAACTGCTACAGCCGCAGCCGCTGCTGTCCGAGCCGCATATCGCGCGTATATTGAGTCGAATGCGATGGCTGAAGGTGTGGAAGGTGCGGTTGACAAGACCAACCTTGTCAAAAATCCAAACTTCGCTGAAAATCTGGATGGCTGGACTTCCTCTCAATCAGGCGGCAATCTCAGCCGAAAAGACACAACCGCAGAGCCTCTGACAGCTGCTGACGGAAGCAAATTCTGTTATTATGATTATTATAACTCGAACTCTAACAATCAACATGCACAGCAGACTATAAACAACCTCCCTGCAGGTATATATATCTTCAGTGTATCAGCGCGTGCAGACGTCAACCTCAATCCGGTGTATCTATGGGCAACAGGTGCTGAAAATGTCAGCGTCAACCAGATAGGTTCGACAGGTGGCGCATTTGGTCGTGGTTGGAATGACTATACAGTGGAAATCACCAATCCTAAGACTCAGGATGTCACTGTAGGCGTTAAGACCGACCCTACAAATGGAAACAAGGGAGGCTGGTTCGGCTTCACACGTGCTCGTCTCGTGAAATTGCAGGACGGTGCCGTCATGAACATCACTGACGTTAAGTATGCCACGTTCGTCGCTCCGTTTGACGTGACGATTCCGGATGGTGTCACTGCAAGTACCGTGACTTCACTCACGGGCACGACGCTCAATCTTCAGGCTCTGGAGACTACCATCCCTGCCAACACTCCTGTCATCCTCAATAGCGAGACGGCGCTCAGCCAGACATTCTATGGGAAGGCCGTTGAGGGCGAACCGGTCGCCGGCTTGCTCACAGGTGTCTATGAGGACACTGAGATAGAGAGTGGGTATGTACTCGTCAAGAGGGACGGCATCGCTAAGTTCGCTGTGGTCGATGGTGAGGCTGCTACGGTTCCAGCAAACCGCGCGTACCTCACGGTCGAGAGTTCCGTGAAGGAGTTCTCTCTGGAGCAGGCTACCGGAATCAGCACTGTCGTTCCGATGTCGGACAACCTCAATGAGCCTGTGTTCAACCTCGCCGGTCAGAGGGTTGGCAAGGACTATCAGGGAATCATAATAAAGAACGGTAAGAAACAACTCAACAAATAACGATACCAATATGAAGAAAGAATATTGCAGTCCTAAAGTCAATGCGGTTCGCGTGGGTTTCACGCCTATGATGATTGACACGTCGAGCGATCCATACAGGCAGGGTGAGGATGTCCTCGTGAAGGAAGAACCGATAGTGGATGAGGAGGGTAACGTCAACATCTGGGACTAACGTCCCTACAGTTCCCGTTGCCTCCCGGCCTCCTGAACGGAGCCGGAGGGCAACCCCCTAAAACCAGAGCATCCGGCATTGCGCCGGATGCTTTTTGTGTGAATGTCGCCGTCGGTGTCTGTCCGATGTGCGCCGTGGGTCAGATTATCTGTTCGAGTGTGTCGGTGAAGCGGTGTATCTCGTCTTCGGTGGTGGCGTAGTTGTGTAGGCTGCCTGAGATGTACTGGTCGTAGGCTGCCATGTCGATAAGTCCGTGTCCCGTGAGGTTGAAGAGTATGACTTTCTCCTCTCCTGTCTCTACGCATCGCTTCGCCTCCCTGATGGTGGCCGCTATGGCGTGGGCTGACTCCGGTGCGGGGATGATGCCTTCTGTCTTGGCGAAGAGCATGGCTGCGTCGAAGGTCTCGATCTGCTGGACATCGACTGCCTCCATGAGACCGTCTTTCTTCAGCTGGCTGACCACTGAGCCGCCGCCGTGATAGCGGAGTCCTCCGGCGTGTATGTTGGCCGGCATGAACTCGTGACCGAGGGTGAACATGGGAATCATCGGTGTGTAGCCCGCCTCGTCGCCGAAGTCGTACTGGAAGACTCCTTTGGTGAGTTTCGGACAACTCTCCGGCTCAGCCGCTATGAAGCGGGTGTGCTTCTCGCCGCTGAGATTGTGGCGCATGAACGGGAAGGAGATTCCCCCGAAGTTGCTTCCGCCTCCGAAGCAGGCGATGACGATGTCCGGGTACTCGCCTGCCAGCCGCATCTGCTTCTCTGCCTCAAGACCGATGATGGTCTGGTGCAGGGTGACGTGGTTCATCACCGAGCCGAGTGTGTAGCGGCAGTTCTCGGTGGTGCGGCAGAGCTCCACGGCCTCGGATATGGCTGTGCCGAGTGAGCCCTGGCAGTTCGGGTTCTTGTTGATGATGTCCTTCCCGGCGCGTGTTGACATGGACGGCGACGGTGTCACCTGGGCGCCGAAGGTCTGCATGATGTTGCGGCGGTAGGGTTTCTGGTTGTAGCTGATCTTGACCTGATAGACTGCTGCCTCAAGTCCGAAGACGCTTGCCGCGTATGAGAGTGCGGCGCCCCACTGCCCGGCTCCCGTCTCGGTAGTGACGCTCTTGATACCTTGCTGCTTGGCGTAATAGGCCTGGGCGATGGCTGAGTTGAGTTTGTGGCTGCCGACCGGGCTCACGCTCTCGTTCTTGAAGTAGATGTGGGCTGGAGTGCCGAGCGCCTCCTCGAGCCCGTAGGCGCGTACGAGTGGGGTGCTGCGGTAGAACTTGTACATGTCGCGCACTTTTTCGGGTATGTCAATCCAACGGTCGGTCATGTTCAGTTCCTGATGCACACACTCCTCGCAGAACACCCGGTATAGGTCCTCTGCCTTCACCGGCTGGTGTGTCCGCGGGTCAATCATAGGCAATGGCTTGTTGACCATGTCTGCCTGTATGTTGTACCACTGGCGTGGTATCTCGTCTTCGCTGAGGAAGAATCGTTTCTGTCTGTCGCTCATGTTGTCTGATGGTTTTGTCTGTTGGATGTGTTTAGGTGGATGAGCACCCTCTTAGCTTATTATGGATGAGAAATCGACTGGGCGGTCCTGAAAGATGGCCTCGTAGCATTTCCGTACTGCTCCGGCGTTGGAGTAGATGAAGTCCTTTCCGTTGCGGCCTGCCTCTTCCGCTCTTTCGGGATTGTTGATGAGGTCGTCCATGATGCGTGTGAAGGAGTCGGAGTCCTGGAACTCAAATGCTCCTCCGGCGTCGATGATGGCTTGTGCCTCCGGGAATTTCTGATGGCGCGGGCCGAAGACCACTGGTATGCCATAGACTGCTGCCTCCGGCACGTTGTGTATGCCCGATAGCAGGAACCCGCCGCCGATGAGGGCGATGTCGGCGTAGCGGTAGATGGATGAGAGTTTGCCGAAGCAATCGACAATCAGCACGTCGGCCTCCTTGAGACGGGTGTCGCGGTCGCTGAGGTTGCCGAACTTCTGGTTGAACTCGTTATCCTCGAGTTCGGAGAAACAGACCACTTTCCTGTCGCCGAGCATCTCGCGTATGGAGTTGATATGCGCTCCCGTGATCTTGTGGGGTGCGATGATCATCTTCCAGTCTTTGTGCTGATTGAAGTAAGGGATGTAGATATCCTCGTCGCCTCCCCAGCTGCTGCCGGCGATGAAGCACTTATGACCATCGACGAAGGTCTGGACCATCGGTATGTTAGGCGACATGGCCTTGATCATGAGGACGCGGTCGAAACGTGTGTCGCCGACTTTCGTGACATTATGGAAACCGTGGCTCTTGAGGACCTCCACGGACTCGTCGTTCTGGACGAGGAAGTGGTCGAACTTGCGCAGCGGCCCCATATTGCCGTACCACTTGAAGAAATAGTGGTCGGGGCGGAAGGTGCTCGAGACGCTGTATATCTTCGCTCCGCTGTGTTTTGCCAGATAGATGTAGTTGGCCCAGAACTCATACTTCACGAGGAGCATGATCTCAGGATGGGCGAGACGTATGAAACTGGCGGCGTTGCCGGGGGTGTCGAACGGCAGATAGACTATCACGTCGGCTCCTGCGAAGTCCTTCATCACCTCATAGCCAGAGGGGGAGAAGAAGGACAGGAGTATCTTGTACTCCGGGTGGAACTTGCGTATGAAGGCCAGGAGCAGACGTCCCATCTCGAATTCCCCAAGTGAGGCCACATGCATCCATACCACGCGGTCGGTCTTCTTGATGTGCTTGTAGAGCTTGAACATCGTCTTCGCCTGACCATGTACCTGCTTGCGCAGCTTACGGTTGAACAGGCTGGCGATGATGGCTCCCCACAGGAGGAAGTACATTGCTATCGCGTACATAGGCTACAGTCTCGCGATGGCGGTGTTGATTCTGCTGATGGTCTCGTCCTTTCCGAGGAAGGCGGAGAGCTCGTACATGTCAGGTCCCTGACCGGTGCCGACCAGCGCCACGCGCCATGCGTTCCAAGGACGGAGGCCTGTCTGCTCTGCCCATGGATCGATGGCTGCCTTCATTCCGTCAACGGTGAAGTCCTCGACTCCCTGCAGCCGCTCGGCCAACTGCCGCATCATGTCGGGCGTGTCCTCGCCCCAGTTCTTGCGTACGAACTTGTCCTCCTTGTCGTACGTCACAGGGGCTACGAAGAAGAACTTGCAGAGAGGCCAGAGGTCGGACACGAAGCTGATGTTGCGCTTTTTCTTGTTGTTGTTGCCGTCGGTGTATTCTATGACTTTGAGTCTCATCATGCCAACTACTTTTGCCTCGCGCTCAGGTGTGCTCTCGATGCCGTTGGCGCGGAGAATCGCATCGAACTCAGGTGTCCATTCGAGCGGGTCCTTGCGGAGCAGGTACTGGTGGTTGAACCAGATGCCTTTGATGTAGTCGAAGCGGGCTCCTGCCTTGCTGCACTTGCTGAGGTCGAAGAGCCGCACCATCTCGTCGAGCGACATCACCTCCTGGTCGTTGCCCGGATTCCAGCCGAGCAGGGCGAGGAAGTTCATGAGCGCCTCAGGAAGATAGCCTTTCTCCCTGTAGCCGGATGAGACATTGCCGCTCTGAGGGTCGTGCCATTCGAGAGGAAAGACTGGGAAACCGAGTTTGTCGCCGTCGCGCTTCGAGAGTTTGCCGTTGCCTACCGGCTTGAGCAAGAGTGGCAGATGGGCGAACCGCGGCATCGTGTCCTGCCATCCGAATGCCTCGTAGAGAAGCACGTGGAGCGGGGATGACGGCAACCACTCCTCACCACGGATGACGTGTGACACCTCCATGAGGTGGTCATCGACGATGTTGGCAAGGTGGTAGGTCGGGAGGTTGTCGGCACTCTTGTAGAGAACCTTGTCATCGAGAACCGATGTGTTGATGCTCACGTCACCGCGTATGATGTCATGCACGACCACGTCGCGGCCTGGGTCAATCCTGAAGCGCACCACATACTGATGCCCTGCAGCGATGAGCGCGGCTACCTCGTCACTCGACATGGAGAGGGAGTTGCGCATCTGCATACGGGTGGAGGCGTCGTACTGGAAGTTCTCGTTCTCACTGCGTTTGGCGTCGAGTTCCTCCGGGGTGTCGAAGGCTATGTAGGCCTTGCCGTTGTCCAATAGCATCTGCACATATTTCTTGTAGATGTCCTTTCTCTCTGACTGGCGGTATGGGCCGTAGTCGCCGCCCAAGGACACGCCTTCGTCGAACTGGATTCCCAACCACTTGAAGGACTCTATTATGTACTCCTCTGCCCCTGGCACGAAACGGGTGGAGTCAGTGTCCTCGATTCTGAATATGAGGTCGCCGCCATGCTGCTTGGCGAAGAGGTAGTTATACAATGCGGTGCGTACTCCGCCGATGTGGAGCGGACCAGTGGGACTTGGGGCGAAGCGCACCCTAACTTTTCTTTCCATATTCGCTGATGATTTTTTTCGCTATTAGTGATATGATGCTCAGGAGCAGCAGCGTGAAGCATACGTATGCCACAGTCTCGGTGGTGGCGATGCTCTGCGGTCTGAACTCCATCACGATCTCATGCTTGCCGGCAGGCACCTTGAGGGCGCGGAGCACGTAGTCAACACGCGCGATGTCGGTCTCACGGCCGTCGATGGTGGCTTTCCAGCCTGGATAGTAGATTTCGGAGAAGACCACGACTCCGCCTTTCTCGCTGTCAACCTCGTACCTCACCTCGTCGGAGATAAGGGAGGTCTGGCGTACGTAGGCGGTGGAGTCCTCGCTCATGTCGGCTCCTTCGAGCATCTTGCTGAAGTCCTTGCCTACGACCGCCGTGTGGCGTGGAACCACCTCGCCGAGGGCTGCTATCTCCTCGTCGGCGTCATGTGCGACCTTGATGTCGCGCACAAACCATGCGTTGCCGTATGCCAACGGGTTCTCTACTGGTACCTGCATGTTATTCTGGCCTGGGAGGACGAACCAACGGGTGTTGAGCATGTTGATCACAGGGAACATGCGGTCGCCGTCCATCGTGGAGTCCGGCTGTGCTATGTATCTGTATGCTTCGTTCATCTCCGGTGAGATGTGACGTTCGATGAGTTCCTGGAAACGACGGAGCTTGGCTGCGTGATAGCCACCGACGCTGCTGAAGAAGGCTGAGGTGGTGTTGTCGTTGAAGGTGCTGACGGTCATGTTGAGCACTCGGTAGTCACGGTTCGTACCTGACTGGTCGAGGATGTACTGGTAAGCATCGGTCTTCTGGACTTTCTGCGTTCCTGCCGCTACAGGCTCGAACATCTTGTCGTTGAGGTAGCGTTTGTTGACCGTCCACATGTCCACGAGGCAGAGAACGATGAGCAGCAGTCCAGATGGCACGCCTATGAGCTTATTCCTGCCTTTCAGCATCATCCATATGAAGAGTGAGCCAATGGCTATGACGGCGAAACTGCGCCAGGCGTCGGCGGTGAGCATGGCAGCGCGCATGGCACTGATGCTTGCGAGAATCCTCGCTGCCGTTCCGCTGTCGAAATAACCCTGTGCCATGTACTTGTCCATGGCGGCGCGGTCATTGGTGCTCAGGCATTCGAACGACGAACCGCCGAGAGCAAAGGCGAGGCAGGCGATCAGGGCGATGCCGGCACTGATGAGCAGAATCGTCTGCTTTCCCTTGGTGGACCAGCCGGACTTCTCAGAGAGGAGCTCGCGTATGCCGAGAAGCGCCATGAGCGGTATGGTGAATTCCGCGACGACAAGTATCGAACTGACGGTGCGGAACTTGCTGTACATCGGTATGTTGTCGATGAAGAAGTCGGTGAAGCCCATGAAGTTCTTTCCCCATGAAAGGAGGATGGAGAGGATGGTGGCGAGAAGCAACGCCCACTTGAGTGGGTTTTTGTTAGGGACGATGATGAGGGAGAGTATGAACAGCATGAAGACAAGTGCTCCTACATACACCGGGCCGCTCGTTCCGGGCTGCTCACCCCAGTACTGTGTGAAGACTCCGTATATTCCCGCGTTGTTGAACTGAGGGTCGGCCTTCTTCATCGCTGTCTCGTTCATGGAGAGAGGCACACTCGCACCACCCCTTACGTTCGGGACGAGCAATGACCAGGTCTCGCCTATTCCGTAACTCCAGTTGGTGATGTAGCTGCGTTCAAGGCCGCTGTCAGTCTGGTCTTCCGGACTACCCGTATTGACGAGTTCAGACTTGCCGCGCATGGTGTCCTTGGAGTACTCGTAGGTGTGGTAGAGGTTGGAGAGGTTGATGCCGATGGCGATTGCCGCTCCTACAGCGATGCAGCCGGAGGCCTTCACCCAACTGAGGACGTCCTTACGCATGACTGAGTCAACGAGGAAAGCGATGACCATGAGTATCTCAGGAATGAGGAAGTAGTAGGTCATCTGGACGTGGTTGCTGATAATCTGAAGGGTGGCGAACAAAGCGGTCACGACGAGACCGGACAGGTATTTCTTCCTGTAGCACAGGACCATACCGGCTATAGTAGGAGGTATGTAGGCAAGTGCCAGCACTTTCCATATATGTCCTGCCGCGATGATGATGAAGAAATAACTCGAGAACGCCCACACTATGGCTCCGAGTGCCGACATCCACTCCTTGAAGTCGAAGGCGCGGAGAAGGATGTAGAAACCCAGCATACTGATGAATATGTAGAACACATAGTCGGGTAGCCAGAGGTGGTAGAGTTTCTCTATGAAAGTCACTCCTTTCGTGGAGTCGTAGCTCGGGGCTATCTGGTATGTCGGCATTCCACCGAACAGGGAGTTGAGCCATCTCGGAGTCTCACCGTCATGGGTGTTTCGGTACTGTGACATCTCCACGCTGAGACCGTCCGCGGCACTGTGGTCGTGTCCGTTGAGACGGCGGCCGTCAAAGGTGGCAGGACAGAAATAGACCACTGCCACGACCACGAAGACCAGGACGGCGACTATGTCCTTCCAGTATTTGTTCAGTATTCCCATAGTCCGTCTTGTTACTTGAATATCAGTAGGTAATAGTTTTTCTTGCCTTTCTGTACCAGGAGGTATTTGCCATCGATGAGGTCGTCGGCTGTGATTACCTTGTCGAAGGCCGCGAGCTTCTCTTTGTTGATGCTCACTCCGCCGCCCTGAGTCAGCTTGCGCATCTCGCCCTTGCTTGGGAAGACAGAGGCCTTCTCCGTGCAGAGTTCCACTGCCTTGATGCCGTCAGTGAGGTCTGACTTGCTGACCTCGAACCGCGGAACTCCATCGAACACGGACAAGAGGGTCTTCTCGTCGAGTTTGAGGAGGCTCTCCTTCGTTGCCTTGCCGAAGAGAATCTGGCTTGCCTCGACCGCCATGTCGTAGTCTGACTCGGAGTGGACCATTATGGTGAGCTCCTTGGCAAGACGCTTCTGGAGAGGGCGCTGACCGGGGTCTGAGTCCTGCTGGGCGATGAGCGAGTCAATCTCTTCCTTGTCGAGGGTGGTGAATATCTTGATGTATCGCTTTGCGTCTTCGTCACTCGTGTTCATCCAGAACTGGTAGAACTCGTATGGGGATGTGTATTCCGGATTGAGCCAGATATTGCCTTTCTCGGTCTTGCCGAACTTGGTGCCGTCGGCTTTCGTCACGAGAGGGCAAGTCAGGGCGAAGCACTCACGTCCGTTGATACGGCGGATGAGCTCGGAGCCTGTGGTGATGTTGCCCCACTGATCGGCGCCGCCAAGCTGGAGCTTGCAGTTCTTGTGCTCGTTGAGGTAGAGGAAGTCATAGCCCTGAAGCAACTGGTAGGTGAACTCGGTGAACGACAAGCCGTCGCGCGCCTCACCGTTGAGACGTTTCTGCACGCTTTCCTTGGCCATCATGTAGTTGACGGTGATGTGCTTGCCGATGTCCCTGGCGAAGTCGAGGAAGGTGAAGTCCTTCATCCAGTCGTAGTTGTTGACGAGTTCCGCGCGGTTAGGGGCGTCGCTGTCGAAGTCGAGGAACTTGCTCAGCTGGGCTTTGATGCAAGCCACGTTGTGGAGCAGTGTCTCTTCGTCGAGGAGGTTACGTTCCTGGCTCTTGCCTGAAGGGTCGCCAATCATGCCGGTGGCACCACCGATGAGAGCCAATGGCTTGTGGCCGCTGCGCTGGAAGTGCCGCAGCATCATCACACCGCAGAGGTGGCCTATATGAAGGGAATCTGCCGTGGGGTCTATGCCCAGATATGCCGTCACTTGTTCCTTCTCCAATAATTCTTCTGTACCGGGCATGATGCTGTGAACCATTCCACGCCACTGGAGTTCCTGTACGAAATTCATAATAGTCTGTGTGTTTTTTTTATTCCTGATGAAAACAATTTCTGTGGCGGGAGGGAAGAAAACTCCCTTCCAAACTGCAAATTTAGCGAAAAATGACCATTTAGCCAAATAAAACAACCAAGTCATGCCTAAAATGAAAAAAAATACCTAACTTTGTGGTCTCAAACAACTCAAGCATGTGGTTTTTCAAGAAAAAGCAGACTATTGGCAGTTCAGGCTTCCTTAGCGGATGGACTGATTATCATTGCCATATACTACCGAAGGTGGATGATGGTTTTCAGAATGTCAACGATTCTCTCGAGGCCTTGCGCAGATATGAGGAACTCGGAGTCAGTGAGGTGTGGCTGACGCCTCACACGATGGAGGACATACCGAACACCACGGCTGACCTGCAGCAAAAGTTCGAGGAGTTCAGGAAAGCATACAATCCTGATGACGACCCTTCGAGAATCAGGCTCCACCTGGCATCGGAATACATGCTTGACAACAAATTCGAGCAGCATCTGGAGGAGAAGGACTTCCTGACCCTCGGTGACATGCGGACGCAGGTCCTCGTGGAGACCTCTTACCTGACTCCACCTGCCGATTTCATCGACAAGCTCATGCGTCTGAAGCAAGCCGGCTATTTCCCTGTGCTTGCCCATCCGGAGAGGTATGTCTATATGGACGACAATGACTACAGGCAACTCAAGAGCATGGATGTGTGGTTCCAGCTTAACCTGGCGTCTCTCGGAGGTGGATACGGGAAGGTGGTCATGAAGAAAGCCGAGAGGATGCTCCGGCTCGGTTACTACGACCTGCATGGTTCTGACCTGCATCGCCTGACGACTCTCAACTCGATTATCGACATACCTATACCAGAGGAACTTCTCATGAACGAATAAGACCCACGCCGGTCGTCAAGACTGTCGTGGGTCAATAAGATTGCTTTGTTATGGGGTGTTCTATAAATTCCACGCAAATGAAAGATTGACATGAGCTATGTGTG
>JAKSJE010000005.1 GCA_024398405.1 Bacteroidaceae bacterium | reverse complement strand
AGTAACAGCGCATACCTCCTGTTAGTAACAGCGCATACCTCCTGTTAGTAACAGCACATACCTCCTGTTAGTAACAGGTATATACCACCTGTTAGTAACAGCGCATACCTCCTGTTAGTAACAGGTATATACCACCTGTTAGTAACAGATATATACCACCTGTTAGTAACAGATATATACCACCTGTTACTAACAGAAATATAGTTTTGTCCGTAATCGTGGAAAATGTCGTGCGCACCATTGCGATGTCTCGTGCGTAGTCTCGCCAAAAGTCGTGCGGTGTGTCAAGTTCTGGCGACCCGTCCGAGATTGTTTGTCTGAAAATGATGCTGCTAAGGTAATTATTTATGGTGGGTTCTCGAGTCCATAAGACAGTAAGTCACGTCCAAATCTGTCATTGGCCCATCAGCGACACGCGAGATGTCAGGTCATTCCCTTCGCCGGACTGCCCGGATGCTTCCCTACTGGTTGGTCAGCTGTATCTCCAGTGCGTCATCGGGCATTACCGGGTCGTTGCCGAGGTTGTTGAAGTACGCGCTGTGGAAGAACGCGCTGAACGTCGAGTGGACTTCGTCAAGGCTCGTGCCGAATATCAGGTTGAGGACTGTGTCGAGTGACTCGGTGATGCCTTTCTCGTCGAAGAATTCCAGAAGTCCCTCAATGGACTTGTCCGCCGCTTCGTAATTCTCCTGCGGTGTGTACAGGTGCTCGTTGCCCTCACTCGTACGCGTGAGGAAAGTATAGAACACTCCCTCGAACCGTTCTTTGAGGAATGCCTCAAGTTCGTCTCTGTCCTCGAAGCCGAGTGAGTACTTGAGAATGCCCTCTGCCGCACCCCATGCCTTGTCGGCTGCCGTCTTCATGTAGTATGCCGACAAATTGCGCCAGTGCTTGTCGCCTTCTGCCTTCAGGTCTGCCACTCCCGGAATCTTGCAGTTCTGCAGGTTGTCCGACGCGATGGTGAGTTTGCCGTCATGGTCTATGGTCACGCTGCGGTAGGCGAGTGGCAGGTTCACGAGTGAACTGGTGACGACGCTGTAGATGGTGTGTGAGCTGCGCGTGGCGCTTGTGATGGAATGCATGTGTGAATGGCCGCTGAACACGATGTCGATGCCCGCGGCGCATAAGTCGTCGATGAGCTCGGCGTTGTCATACTCGTATTTCGCGTTGGCGATGTCATCGCCACGTATCATTTGGGCGTTGTCGTAGAAATCGACGAGGTTGTGGTGCATCGACATGAGCACGTACCGTCCGTCGGCATGTGCCTTGCGCGCCATCTTCGTTATCCATTCCACTTGTTCCTCAGTGAGGCCACCGCTGACCATCAGTTTTTCGCTTGTGTTCTTCTCGTTTGAGTCAACTCCTATGAAGGCGATGTTCTCTGCCGGGTATGCCATGTAGTCAAGAGATGTCCCGCGGCGCTCCACGGCTTTCTCATAGCCACACGCGGCATAGATACGGGCGAACTCTGTCTCTGAGATGCTCTTGGCGCGAAGGACCTTGTCGCCGTCGTAGTAGAAGGATTTGGGGTTGCTGATGTCGTGGTTGCCTGGCACCACGAGCACCTTCGCGCCTGTCTCTTTCTCGAGTCTCCCGAAGACCTCGGCGACGTACTCATGGCCGATCTGCTCTCCGTCCTTGGTCATGTCGCCGCATACGATCACGACCGCGGGACGCTCTGCCTTTATTCGTGCTATCGCCGCATCGAGGAGGTACTTGCTCTCGATGAGCAGCTTGCATTCCTCTGCGTTGTATTCCTCGAATGCCTTGCCGTCGTTGATAAGGAGATCAGGATGCATGAAATGGAAGTCGGAGAAGACCATGAGTTTAAGGGCTTCATCCTTGTCGTCAGGTTGAGTGGAATTGTCGTCTTTGTCGCACGCGGCGAGGAACGACACCAAGATTGCCATGAGCATGGCATTGAGAAGTGCTGTGATTCTGTTCGGTCTCATAATGTTTGTTTTGTAAGGATTTAATGACGGTTCTCTGTTGGTTTCACAAATCGGAATCAGGCAAAAGCCTATTGACTTGGCAAAAATACGAATAAAATTTGAGAACTCCACTATTCACGTCGTTTTTTTGATGCTGCCATGGTGGGCTTCACCAATGGCAGGCTCATCATCAAGCAGTATGCCGAATGTGGCTGGAAAGTGACCACACTGTCGTCTGGCCGGAGGGTAACGTCATAGACGAACCGGTGTTCATGTGATTCCGAGTCGGTCATCATGGCACTGATGACAGATCATGGATTGCCGGCTTACAAATCAAAGAGTTTCCAGATACTGTATGAGATATTGTTATCATAAGCATCCACCTGCTCATGCTTCTTGGCCCATGCGACGACGCGTATGGTAATAGGCAGAATGATTATCTCATATGCTGTCTTGAGCATTATCTGATAGAGCATAAGCCAAGGCAATTCGTCGGTGGGAATGATGCCTCCGAAAGCCAACGGGAAGAAGATGATGGAGTCTGTGGTCTCTCCGAATACAGTGCTCAATATAGCACGCATGGAAAAACGCTTTTGCCCGTCATGAATCTTCATCTTCGACATCACGTATGCATTCACGAAGCTTCCGCTAATGAAGGCTATGAACGATGCGCAGGCGATGCGTGGCGCAAGTCCGAAAATAGCGTGGAAGCCTTCGTCGTTATCCCAATAGTCAGCACCGGGAAGCCAGTCGCAAAGCGCTCCTGCGGCCACGAAGAAGAAGTTCATGATGAAGCCGGCCCAGATGAGCAGACGCGCTTTCTTGAAGCCCCATACCTCGCACACCACGTCATTTATGATGTATGATATAGGGAAAACGATAACGCCCGCTGTTTGGCCATGTCCAAAGAATGCGATTTGTTTTGTCTCGAACACATTCGCCGCAATGCAGCAAGCGCAAAAGAGTAAGCTGAATAGCATATACAGCACACTCACGGAGTGGTTTTCTACTTTCATTCTTCTTGTTTTTAAAGAGGTTACCAAGCACTCTGGTTTTCGACCGCAAGATGGTTTCCATCTTCGCGATTCTTCGCGAAGGTACGAAAACTTTACGACACTGGCTGCCAAATTATTGGATTTGTGCTGACTATCTGATGGCAATCCCTGAATATATGCACATGCGGTCTATGAGTTTGCATATCAGATGGGTTCCATAAGCCCAAATCGGCTATTGGTTTGTCATGTGCTGATAAGCCTGCTTTGCGTCATCTGAGCCGTTTCTCAATCATGATGAACCCTGTCGCGCCCTCAAATCGGCAAATAGTTGTTCAGAACCATATCGGGTTTCATGAGAACGCTATTGGACGATTCCGGCCGAACCATAGATGAGTTGTCTCTGTAGGATTATTGAGGGCTTTGCTCAGAATTGCAGATATGGTTCAAGACTGGTTAGTTGGTCTGGGGTGAAGATGGCGGTGGCGCGGAGGGTGGCGATGTCCTTTATGGGACCATAGATGCGTATGTAGTGCAGGATGGCGTTGGCTTGGTCCTTAGTGACGTATGGGTGGGTGACAAGGGTCTTGAAACTGGCTTCGTTGATTGGTATTCTGCGATATGGCACAGTGTCGGCAAGAGTGAACCACTGGTAGAGTTCGGGTGAGATCTGGTGTATCTGGGAGAGTTGAGAGAGTGACGTGAAACCGCCGAACTTCTCGCGTAGGTTGATGATCATGGATGCGATGGCCTCGCCTATGCCTGGTATGCGGCGCAGCAGTGCGGTGTCGGCTGTGTTGATATCGACTTCGGTCAGAGTGGTGAACTTGTTGCCATGAGTAATGGCGTGAGTGGTGGATGGAGAGGCTGTAGGGGTGGATGACGATGACGGAAGTGGGTATTTAGTACGTGTGAAGTTGTCTGAGTCACGATACCGTGGAGCGATGCGTACGAGCGGAAGTAGCAGGTCGATGTCTTGGTCGGAGAAACTGTAGCAGCGCATGATGTCCTCGGGGCGTGAGAACCGCGCTCCTGCCGAACGATAGCGCATGAATGTGTGTACACGCCGAGGTGAGATGCCCATGCGGACCAGCGTGGCTGAATCGACTGTGTTGGGGTCGAACGGCTGCCGTTCGTAGCTGGCAGCGGAATGTGGGGTGACGGGTGACGATGGCGAGACGTGGGCGGAGTCGGTGGCGAGGGGTGTGGCTCCGGGTGACTGCTGTGTGCCGAAAAGGACTATGCCGGACAGGCAGACGAAGGCGATGGCCATCAGGACGAGTACTGCCCGGCGGTCGCTGCGTGTGAGATTGAACGGATGCCGCATTTATGGAGTTGTCTCAGAGAAACCCGAACTGATGGATCAGGATGAATCCGACGCCAAACGGCACCACATAGCGAATCATGAACCGTATGAAGAAGAAGAACCATGTTCTTGCCTTGCTGGTGTAAGTGAGATAGTGGTACTGGAACTTCTTGTCAATGACCCATCCCACGAAGACACTTGTCGCAAGTCCTCCGAACGGAAGTAGCACGTTGCTTGACAGAAAGTCGAAAAGGGAAAAGATGTTCATGTCGGCAATGGTGAAGTCTTTCAGCAATCCGAACGACAAGGCGCAAAGTATGCCGAGCGAGATGTAGCTTGATGTTACGATAATTGCTGCCCTCCTGCGGGATGCGGAGTATTTCTCAGTGATGAACGAGGTGATCACTTCATGGAGCGATATCAATGAGGTGATGGCTGATACCAGGAGCAGGAAGAAGAACAGTACCGCGAACAGGTATCCGATTATAGGGACGGAGGAGAAGCATTCCTGGAATATATTAGGGAGTGTGATGAAGATCAGTGAGGGACCTACGTCTTCCGGGCTAATGCCATGACCGGCATTGAACATGGCGGGGAAGATGATGAATCCAGCCATGACCGCTACCACCGTGTCGATGATGCATACATTGATGCCGGTCTTCGTGAGGTTGGTGTCCTTGTTGAAGTAGGAGGCATAGGTGATGAGGCAGCCCATTCCCAGTGAGAGAGAATAGAATGCCTGGCCAAGTGCGTCGATGGTGATGTGGCTGTCGATTTTCGTGAAGTCAGGATGCAACAGGAAGTTGATGCCTTCGGAGGCTCCTTCGAGACTGACCGAACAGATGACCAGGACGATGATTGCCATAAAAAGTGCGGGCATGAGCACCTTAGAGTATTTCTCTATGCCTTGGCGCACTCCACGTGATACGATGAAATGTGTGATGATGAATATGGCCAACGTACATACGAGTGAACGATAGGGATTGGATGTGAAGTTATCGAACAACGGTTGGAAGTCGCTGCTGCTCTTGCCAGAGAACTGGTCGGTGATGCTCATGTACAGATATTCCAAAGTCCAGCCTGCCACTACTGCGTAGTAACTGCTTATGACCAATGCGGTAATTATGAAAATCAGGCCTAAATACTTCCAGAGTGGCTGAGAAGTGAATTTCGAGAACACCATGGCAGAATTGCATTTGGCAGTTTTGCCTAATATGAATTCAGACATCATCACTGGGAGTCCGAGTAGTATTATACATAGGATATAAACCAAGATGTATGCGGCGCCTCCGTTCTGACCGCATTCTATCGGGAATCTCCATATGTTGCCGAGGCCTACGGCAGAGCCTGCTGCCGCCAATAAAGCACCGAGTTCGCTTTTGAATCCTTCTCTTGATGACATGGGAATATCTTCTGATTTGATTTCTACATTTTTCGGGGAACTAATGGAACACCCTTACAGATTGATTTGCGAGACTGATTGTCACGTTATCACTGCAAAGGTAGTGATTTTTGGAGAAACTATTGTTACATTTTCCGGATTATTCGTATCTTTGCATTGTTTTTTTACAGTATCGACAGCAAGATGTTATGTTCATGCGCTATTTCTATACGATTTGCATGGTGATTGTGGTGACTGTTCTGTCACTGATTCCCGTACCTGATATGAAGCCAATTGGTTTCGTTCCGTTCGTGGACAAGTGGGCTCATGTTGTCATGTATGCCGCCATGGCTTTTGCCGTCTGGGCTGATGACATGATGCTTCTGAGGGGCAAGAATGTGGCGCAAAGGAAAGTCGGGTCTTTGTGCCGCCTCATGGTATGCGGCATCCTGATTCCGTCGCTGATAGGAGGCATACTGGAATTGGTCCAGCCTTTTGTCAACAGAAGTTGTGAGTTTATGGACTTCCTGGCGGATGCAACCGGAGCCGTTGCCGGCACCGTCGCCGGGTTGATTACTGCCAATATGCGTAAGGGTTAGTGCTCAGGTATGCGTTGCTGTACCGGTGGTCGCCAGTGACCTCTTGCCCGAGAAAGTCTGGGCGTATATATTCTTCCGTTTCGCTGCGAAGTTCGATCTCAGCCAGTATGAGTCCTTCGTTCTCGGCGTGGAACACGTCAACTTCCACTGTATGTGGTCCGTCGGGAACCAGATAACGATCCTTGACGATGCGTCCTGGCAGGCAGACTGACATTAGACTGACTGCTTCTTCGAGTGTGATTTCTTTCTCGAACTCAAAACGTGACATCCCGGTCCTGTCGGATGGTCCTTTGATGGTGAGGAACCCTTGATCATCGCGTATGCGTACGCGCACCGTCCTGCCGTTGGCACAGGCTATGTAGCCTTGCTCGATATGGTGGCATCTGACGGCTTTGTCGCGGAATTCGCCTGTCACGAGGAACTTGCGCTCTATCTCGATAAATTCCATAGTTGTCAGGAGTTTGTGTGGAATTCCATGAGATATGCCTTGATGAAACCATCAAGGTCGCCATCCATGACTCCACCCACGTCGGATGTCTGGTAATTGGTGCGATGGTCCTTTACGCGACGGTCATCGAACACATAGCTTCTTATCTGCGAGCCCCATTCTATCTTCTTTTTCCCAGCCTCAATCTTCTGTTGCTCCGCCATACGCTTCTGGAGAGCGCGGTCATAGAGTTGTGATCGGAGGAGGCGGAGTGCGTTCTCGCGGTTTTCGAGTTGCTTGCGCGACTCGGTATTCTCGATGAGGATTTCTTCTTCCTCTCCTGTGTCGGGGTCTTGGTACATATAACGCAGACGCACACCAGTCTCGACCTTGTTGACGTTCTGTCCACCTGCTCCGCCGGAACGGAAGAGATCCCACGACATGCGGCTCTTGTCGATGACGACCTCAATCGAGTCATCGACGAGTGGGGAGACGAACACGGATGCGAACGACGTCATCCGCTTTCCCTGGGCATTGTAAGGAGATACCCTTACGAGACGGTGAACCCCATTCTCACCCTTGAGATAACCATACGCGGAGTCACCTTCGAATTCCATGGTGACGGTCTTGATACCTGCTTCGTCGCCATCCTGATAGTTGCTTATCGTTATCTTGTATCTGTGAGCCTCGGCCCAGCGCTGGTACATACGCATGAGCATCTGTGCCCAGTCCTGGCTTTCTGTGCCGCCTGCACCGGAATTGATCTTGAGTACGCATGACATGCCGTCAGCCTCCTCGCGGAGCATGTTGCGCAGTTCGAGGTCCTCAATCACGGCAAGTGCTGCTGAATAGTCATTGTCAACTTCCTCTTCGGTGACGAGCTCATCTTTGTAGAAGTCGAACGCAAGTTCGAGTTCATCGTATGCAGACTTGGCTTCCCGGTACCCGGTTATCCATTTCTGCAAGTCCTTGACTTTCTTCATCTGCGCTTCCGCTGTCTTAGGGTCATCCCAGAATCCGGGAGCCTGAGTGCGGAGTTGTTCTTCTTCGAGTTCCACGATTTTGGAGTCGATGTCAAGATAGCGGTTGAGTGCAGCGACTCGTTCCTTCATATCTTTGAGTTGGTCTGATGTAATCATATTGTAATTGTTGTTTCGTTACAGGGGGTGTCAGCGGATCCATTGCTCAGGATTCAGCCGCGTGCTCTCTTTGTGAAGCTGGAAATGCAATACGGTATCTCCGTTGGAGTTGCGACCGACCTTCCCGAGGCTCTGACCTGTTGTTACCTTCATGCCTTTGGTGACAGAGACTGACGAAAGTCCGCTATAGACTGATATGTAGCTTCCGTGCCGCAGCATGACGTAGTAGTTCGTTCCATACTGGAAAATCGATGACACTTCCCCATTGAATATGGCTCTGGCCATTGCTCCGTCCTTGCCTTTCACGTCGATGCCCTTGTTGTCGAGCGTGACGTTTTTCAGTCCTTCGACATTATATCGTCCGTAATGGCGCAAGATGACATAACTGCCGGTAATAGGCATAGGCAGCCTTCCCTTATTTGCGGTGAAGCTTGAAGAGAGCTGGAAGTCACTGTCATTTGCTTTCCATGCCTCGATTTTTTCCAGTTCCGCTTTTTCGGTCTTCCTGACCTCTACCATTTCCTTATCAACTTTCTTGATTTCCTTGTCGGCCTTCTTGATGTCGGCATCGGCTTTCTTTATCTCGTCCTTAGCGGAGGATATCTCTTTCTTCGCTTCTTTCCTTATCGTTTCATCAGTGCTTTCCTTACGTAGTCTCTCGGCAGCGGCGATTCTCTCGGCGGCGGCATTCTTAGCGGCCTCTGCGCGTGCCTTGGCAGCCTTTGCCTCCGCAATCTGGCGTTCCTTCTCGATTCGTGCAGCCTCGGCAGCCTTTCGTGCGGCCTCCTCACGTGCTTTCTTCTCGGCGGCAGCCTTCCTTGCGGCTTCGACCTCACGCTGGATTGCAGCTTCTAACTGGCGGTCAAGATCCGCCTCCTTGGCTTTGTATGTCTCAATCTGCTTCTGGACGCGAGAAAGATTCCTGTTGAGGTATTCCACCTTCTTCTGGCAGTTCTCCTTCAGTTCGAGAAGCGTCGCTTGTTTGCGTCGTACCGCTATGCGGTTGAGCACCATCTGTGTCTTGAGGTTGAGCAGTTCGTTCTGTTTGCCTTGCATCTGCTGCTGCCGCCGCTGAATCATCTTGCCCTGTATCATCTGGTAGGTGGAATACTCACGCAGATAGCGAAGACGGCGTATCAACTGAGTGAAGTTATGTGAGGAGAACAGAAACATCAGGTTGTTCTGGGCATTCCGGTTCTTCTGCATGAAGCGCATGGCCTTTGCATACTTGTCCTTCCGTATGGCAAGTTCGGCTTTGATACGGCTGATTTCGTTGCTCAGGGTATTGATCTGGAACATAACGGACTGTATGGAGCGGTTGATGGAGTCAATGTAGAACTGAGTTTCCTTTATCGAGCCGCTGATGATGACCACACTGTCAAGATTGGCCTGTATGGAGCGTGAGATGTTCTTTTCCTGTCGTTGTGATTGCTCGCGTTGGCGTTTGGTGGCGTTTTGCTGCTGCTTGATTTTGTCCTTCTCGCTGACCTGCTTCTGTTTGGTGGTGGTCTTGTTGCGAGTGGATGTGGTGGTCTTTGTGGTAGTGGTTTTCTTTCTCGTCTGTGCCTGTAGGGATACGGAGCCCACGTCGGCCGAAAGGACTGGCAGGAGGAACAACAGTCCGGCAAAGACCAGACGGAATGCAGGTATGCTGATGCGTAGGGTCATTATTTCATCATCAGGTTATTGAATATTTTCTCGAAGTCGATCTTCTCATAGCCGTCGGGTATCGTGGTGGAAAGTTCCCAGTCGGGATTGTTCTTCAGCGAATTGAGCTCAAGTCTGATAGACGTGGTTCTTGACCCGTCGGTGAAAGAGAGACGCATGTCTTTTGGGAATCGCTTCCTGCTGAAGTCAGAGAAATCGGCATAATCGAACCATAGTCTGTAACGTTTGTCTTGTGTGCCGGTGATTTCAGTCTTGGTTATCAGTCCGGAAGCATCTGTGATGAAGAGGTAGGAAAGCATGTCATCGGCAAGCATGACGTTGACGTTATCTTTGTCGGGTGCAAAAACGAATGCCTTTGGGTCTGGCATGGCGACACCAGGCTGGAAGAGTTCATGCCAGAACAGAGCCTGAAGACTGTTGAAAGTGATGTTTGCCCTATGCAGGAAAGAAACCTGCGAATACGGTACGCGACCGTATTGCTTTTTGACTCTCACGATGACTATCACTTCAGACTCAGTAAAGACCAGTTTGCCGAATTCCAGTATTCCGAGTACTGGGTCAACGAGTGATATCTGGATTCCCTTTCCCTTTCTCATCTTGATGGTGCCATTGGTTGACAACTTGTCATCACCTAATGTGATGGTGGCACGAACCTTGGCGACGAGATTGTCTGCCGTCGTGGCATAGGCCTGGACTTTGTCGAAATGCTCTGACGAGGCCTTCTCGTCCATCACATAGGATGAGTCGGCATGGGATGAAGGCTGACTGGAATCACCTTTCCTGTGTTTCCCGCAAGAGGACAGCAAGGCGACAAGCATTATGGCTATGATGATTTTCTTGTTCATTCAATGTATTTTCGTCTTCTGATTTTCTTTTCGATTAAATCCTTGTTCTCAGCCTGCGAAGAGAGTGCCTTCTGCCAGAACTCCACAGCCTGTTCAGTGAGTCCGCATTTGCTGTAGATATCGCCCGCATGCTCGAGGATGTTGGCGTCGGATGAGTCAACCGAGTCATTGAGCATGATGCTGATGGCATTGTCGATATATTCACGTGCCTGTTCATATTTCTTCTGCTGAAAAAGAATCCAGGCGTATGTGTCGATATACGTATAGTTCGCACTGTCTTTTTGCAGGGATAAGGCACTCATCCTCTTGGCTTTGTCCAAATCCTTTTTCAGCAACGAGAGATAATAGGCGTAGTTATTGAGCACCATCGGATTTTCAGGACGATAGACCAGACACGTATCATAATATAGGAAAGCCTGCTTGTCATCACCCATCTCATGATAAGCGTCACCTATGATGTTATAGGAAGTGGTCGTGATTTCGAGGATATTCGTGTCCTTGAAACGTGAGAGTAGCGACTTTAGTACCTCTACGGATTTAGGGTAGTCTTTCTTCTGGAACTGTGCGACACCGAGGTAGTAGTAGAACACAGGGTCGTCGATGCCGTACTCGACGGTTGGAGTGCACACCCTGATGATTTCGTCAGCGTCGTTGTCTTCAATCGCATGTTGCAGCAGGAGCGAGCGGGCGGCGGAATGCTCCGGGTCGATGGCGATTAACCTGTTTGCCGTTGACCGTATCTCTGGTACAGGTGCTTTGCTCGTGACCATGTAGCGGAGGCAGAGCTCGCAGATGTTGGCATCAAGCTGGGGAGCGGACATTACATTCCTGAATAATCTCATCAGTTCAGTGGTATCGCCTGCTGTCTGGACGTTCTGTACGACGATGCTGTTCATGATGTCGAAACGTCTCTCTGAATCAATCTTGGGCGATGTGATGATTTTCTCAAGCAGTGTCTGGTAGAGTGAATCCTGACCTGTGACTTGGTAGTATTCGGCATAGGACAGCATCAGGTTGATGTTCTCAGGATCCTCCATCGCCACCTTATTATATATGTCGAGTGCTTCGTCTGTCTTTCCGTCTTCCATCAGCAAGTCGCCTATCAGCACGCGGTATCTAAGGTCATTGGGATATTCATCAGCGAGGGCAGCCATCTCCCTGAAGGCGCTCTTCTCGTCTTTCATCTGGAAATAAGTCCGGAATTTCTCTAAACTGAGTTGTTCGCTTTTCCCGTCAATCTTCTCAATCTTGTCGAGAGTGGCTATGACGTTCTTCCAGTCCTGCTTGCTGCTGTACAGGCTTTCAAGCATGGCGAGCACGTCGGTCTTGCCGGGATATCTGGTTGACATCCTCTCAAGAATCCCGATGGCCTCATCAATGTGGTTCGACTGCACGTAGAGTTTGACCAGTGCGTCATGATACCAATAATTGTCGGGTGCATACTCGATTGCCCGCTTCATCATGTCAACGGCAAGACTGTCTTCATGCAGCTTGAGGTAGCAGAACGCCAGTTCGTACATTGTCGGCGGACTGTATGGGTTGAGCTGAAGACTATGAGTCAGCAACTCGAACGAGTCATCCTGATTGCCGAGCAGCTGTTGTCTGTGGGCTTCAAGGAAGAACTCGTCGGCTTTCAGCCTGAGCGTGTCAGGGATGCTCTCCTGACCATAGATAGCAGAAGCGCTTCCGTAGAAAGGAAGAACCATTATCATCAGTATGTACATCCTGAATGACTCCAGTGCAGGTCTGAGCGATACTGTTGACATCTCTGAGTTATTTGATGCCGCTGTGTCCGAAACCACCAATACCGCGATTGGTATCGTCAAGGGTGCTGACTTGGTTCCAAAGAACTGTCTCGTGATGGGAAATCACCATCTGCGCAATCCTCTCACCATCATTGATGATGAAAGTCTCGTCTGACAAGTTGATGAGTATGACACCTATCTCGCCCCTGTAGTCGGCATCGATGGTGCCCGGAGCATTGAGGACCGTGACTCCTTTCTTTAGGGCGAGTCCGCTCCGCGGGCGTACTTGCGCCTCATAGCCCGCTGGGAGGCTGATGAACAGTCCTGTAGGTATGAGCTTACGTTCCATGGGTGCCAAAGAAACTGCACTGTCAAGATTGGCACGGAGATCCATGCCGGCTGACAGTGCAGTTGCATATTGAGGCAAGTCATGATGCGACTTGTTGATGATGTTTACTGTCATATTTGCGATATTGATTGTGGCTTACGTCAATTCAATCTGCAAATATAGCATATTCCGTCAACTTTGCCAAATTTTTTTGCTGGTCATGTCATAAGAGACACATAGTCTTGTCGTTCGTGAAGACAGGAATGTGTTCGAGTGTCAATGGCATGGTGACGTATTGTCCGCCCTTATAGGACGTGCCGGTCCAGCAATCATACCATGTGTGGTCAGACTTAGGAAGATATACCCTCATTTCATTGGACGGAACCGTCACAGGACACACAAGGTAGTTATGTCCGAACATAAACTCAGTGTCTTGTATGAGTGCTTCGTCGTCATCAGGGAAATCAAAGTATAACGGGCGCATGAGCGTGTAGTTGTCGGAGGCGACGAGCCCTGACTCTTTCGTTATGTATGGCAGAAGCTTATGGCGGAGCCGGATGGCTTCGGTGAAGAGGCGGTAGGTCTGTTGGGAGTAGTTCCATGGTTCAGTGTTACTCATGTATCCGTGGACCCTCATGAGCGGTAGGAACACCGAAGCCTGAATCCAGCGTACCATACGCTTCTGGTAGTCCTCGTCGGTGTATTGACTGCCCGGGCGGAAGAAACCACCGGCGTCGTATGTCCACCAAGGAATGCCCGTTGACATCAGACCAAGTCCTCCGCATATCTGCCTGCGAAGAGTCTCCCAGTCATTCCCGACATCGCCTGACCACATGGCAGTGCCGTATCGCTGTATTCCGGTGAAACCGCTGCGTGTCAGTATGAAAGACTGATGGTCATGGCCTTTGGCGTCCACGATACCCTCATACACGGTCTTATTGACCATAAGAGGATAGATGTTCCTCACCCATTCGCCGGAAAGCCGCCCGTCAGCCACCTTCCGTCCCAAGAGGTCATCGTTTTCAGGCTCAGTCGCATCCTGCCACCAACAGTCAATCCCGGAAGGAAGAAGACGTTCGCGGAAGTTCTTCCAGTAGAATGCCGCTGCCTCAGGATTGAAGAAGTCAATCCAGTCAGTTCCCTTGATGTAATAATCATTGGCAGACGCTTCCTTGCCCACGTCGGAGTTCTTGTCGATCTTCGACCATACCGAAAGCATGAGCCTGACGTTCATGGCATGGAGCGTGTCCATCATGAGTGCGGGGCTGGGGTAGAAGTCCTCGTCGAACCGCATGGCGTTCCATCCGTATTTTCCCCACCACTGCCAGTCCTGGACAATCACGTCAAGTGGTATGTTCTCTTTCTGGAAACGCCGTGCCGTGGCGATGATCTCCTCCTGGCTGTGGTATCTCTCGCGGCAGTGGATATAGCCGAGAGCATACCGTGGCATTTGAGGAGCCTTGCCGGTGAGGATGCGATAGGTGTTGACTATCTCATCGGCATTGCCCACGAAGACGGTGAAGTCCACGCACTCGGCTACGGGCGAACGGAATGTGGTTACTCCGTCAACCTTCTCCCAGTACAGTACCGGTTTGTCTCCCCACGATCCTCTCACACGGACTTTGTGGGTGCCTTTGGAGAGTTGTGTGATAAGAGACGTGGTAGGTGGAAGCCAGGTGTTGCTGACGTCGATTAAGATGCTGTCATCGATGGACAGCCAGTGTTTTCTGGCCATCTGCTGACCGACATCAAGAAGAAGGGTGTATTCACCATCCTCGTCAATCTGTATGTCAATACCGAATGTGTTGCTCCTGCGTACTTCGCGTCGGTTTCCTGTGGTTGATGTGGCGTTCACCACTTCCGTGGTCTGTGCCCCTTCATTGACAGACTCCAATCTGGCGGAGTTGCTGCATGGGTTGAATTCCGTCATGCCATAGTTGTTCCACAGTATGGCATAGCCATTGCTCGACATAAGCATCGGGATGGATATCTGGGTGTTGACCTGTGTCAGGCGGCGGGTCAGGCCTCTGACATCGGAGTATCCGTCCTGGAACTGACCGAGACCGTACTGATGTTCTTTTCGTCTGAGAGGTGATACAAATGACATCTCTGCTATCTTACATGGCTCATCCTGTACGGTGGAAGGTGTCAGTGAGATGGAGGTCGTGCGGAACACGGTCTTTCCCTTGCCGTTCTTGACAGACACGGTGTTGTCTTTGTCGTTGACTGCGACCTTGATGTCCATCTTTCCCGAATAAGGAGCGGCATCTACGTACACCATCTCCGTAAGCTTGGACACTGCAGGCTTCTCATACTGTATTCTCACGGCGTTTTCCGCAAGGGGTGTCACCTTGATTTTCTGGCTGAGACTGTGGACTGACCACAGTCCGAGTGCGCAAAACAATAGAAGCGTTCTATTCATCTTTCAGTGTGTAATTTATTTTCTGTAGGTCTTTGTCTGACGAGCTGTTGCCGTAAGATATGGTGTAGTCACCCGGTATGACGCACATCGTGTTGGTCTGAGGGTCGAACAACTCGAACATCTTTGTCTCAAGCGCTATCGTCACGTCCTTGGTCTGGCCGGCATTGAGTTCGACGCGTCTGAATGCTTTGAGCGACTTGATTGGGCCCTCGGTATCGCTGTTCCTCTTTACATAGACCTGAACGACTTCCGTGCCGTTTCGTTTTCCTGTGTTGGTCACGGGAATCGTGATGGACGACTTGTTGACAGATGCCTTGCCGATGTTGAAGGTAGTGTAACTGAGGCCATAGCCAAAGGCGAACAATGGGTCGTTCATGTAGCGATAAGTCCTGCCTTTCATGCTGTAGTCTTCGAAGTCGGGCAGTTGTGCTGAACTCCTGTAGAATGTGACGGGGAGTTTCCCTGATGGGTTGTAGTCACCGAAAAGTACGTCAGCGATTGCCCTACCGCCGTTTTCTCCCGCATACCATGACTGCAGGATGGCGTTGCAGGTGGTCATCTCAGGCTCGAATGCTATGGCGGAGCCAGAGCAGTTGACTAACACCACCTTCTTGCCTGCGTCGTGTAGTGCCTTCAGGAAGTTGCGCTGGACTTCTGGCAGTTCTATGTCAGTGCGGTCACCGCCCTTGAAGCCTTTGAGGCTTACCGGCATCTCCTCACCTTCGTGCTTAGGGGATATGCCGCCTACGAACACGACCGTACTGATACCGTCGAGACTCGATATCATGGACCGATAGTCGATGTCGTGTTCCTCGCCGAAGTCGAACTTGAGGTTTGCGTTGTAGTTCTCAATCTGCGCGAAGCGGAGCCGGATGTTGTATGTCTTGCCTTTCTCGACGTGATACTCCGTACGTGTGGGGATGGTCAGCCAAGTGCGGTTGCGGATGAGAGACTCATCGTTCACGAACAGCTCGAAATAGCTGCTTGCCTCAAGATGGAAGACTATGTCGCAAGTGTGATCAGGTGTGAACTCCGTCTCGTACTCTGCTCCGAAGTCGATGAGGTTGAGGCCTGGCGCGAACGCATAGTTCCCATAGGTCGTCTCGCTGATGGGACCTGGCATCTGGCGAGTGGCGAATACGTCGCCTTCGAAATCGCGGTTGTTCCAGAAGCGTCCTCTCATGCCTTTCTTACCGTCAATGGAACATTGGGAGTAGAATGACTCAAGTGTCTGGTCATTGACCCAGTCGCAGCCGGCGAAATGGACGATTCTCTTTTTACCGATTTTCTCTGTGATGCCTTGGAGTATGTTCGTCGTACTGACGGGAGTCCCGTTGTAGTTGCCCCACATCATTGTTGTATTGTCCGCGTTGGGTCCGATGACGGCTATCCTCTCTTTCTTGCCGAGCGGCAGTATGCCGTCGTTCTTCAGTAGCACCTGAGACTCACGCGCCATGTTGAGGGCGAGTGCCTGATGTTCCTTTGAGTTGACCACCGACATCGGTATCTTCGACCATTCCACGAGCGACGGGTCATCCATCTCACCCAGTTCGAAACGTCCTTCAAGCAGTCGGAGTACGTGCTTGTCAATCTCGGCCTCTGTGATCAGGCCGTTCCTCACGGCCTCTGGCACGCTCTTATATACGTAATTGTATCCGCATTCCACGTCCGTCCCGGCCACTGTGGCCTTTGCGGCAGCGTGAGGCGCATCTGACGAGGACTTATGGCTTTCCCAGAAGTCGGTGACGGCGCCGCAGTCAGACACTACCAGATACTGGAAACCCCATTCGTCACGTAGGATTTGCTGAAGGAGACGGTTGTTGCCGCAGCATGGGTCATCATCCCAGCGTTGGTAAGCACACATCACTTCCCTTACCTTCGCGTCCTGCACTGCCACCTTGAATGCCGGCAGGTAGGTCTCCCACAGGTCGCGTGGGCTTACGTCTGTGATGTTGGCTGTATGGCGTGTGTATTCAGGTCCGCTGTGTATGGCGAAGTGCTTGGCGCAGGCATAGAGTTTACGGTATTTGGAGTCCGATGGACCTTGCAGACCGAGTATGACTTCCTTGCCCATGACGGATGTGAGATAGGGATCCTCACCGTATGTCTCCTGACCTCTTCCCCAGCGTGGGTCACGGAAGATGTTGATGTTAGGTGTCCAGACCGAGATGCTGTGGAAACGCTGATCGGCGTTTCCGTCGGCAAGCCACTGGTTGTATTTCGCGCGGAACTCGTCAGAGGTGGCAGTGAATACCTGGTTGACCAGTTCCGGATGGAACGATGCGGCCATTCCTATCGGCTCTGGGAAGACTGTGACATTGTCCTGATTGGCGACACCGTGCAGTGCCTCGCTCCACCAGTTGAAACCCTTGATGCCGAGTCGGGGGATAGGCTGCGATATATCAAGCATCAGCATTGCCTTCTCCTCAAGCGTTAGAAGCCTGAGCAGATCCTGCGCACGTTCCTTTGGTGACAGCGAAGGGTTCTTGTAGTCCTGGGCCTTGATGCCTAAGGCAATCAACACGAGGCCTAAGGTCAGGACGGCCTTTCTTATCTCTGAATGCATTTCTTCCCGTTCTTGATTACCATACCCTTGAAATTCTCATCGACTCTCTGCCCGGCAAGGCTGAACACGCCGTCTCTTGTCTCGCGTCTCTCTGCAGGCGTCTCTCTGATGACGGCCGCCTGTTGTTCCTTCAGGATGCTGAGCATGCACTCGGCATACCTCTTGCCTATCATTCGGTAGCCTTCGGCTGTGAAGTGCAAGCCATCGGCTGCTGCGGGGCAGTCTTTCGAGGATATGACATGAGCCGTAGTGATCGTTTTCGGCAAGGTGGCGATGACAGAATTGTGACCGTAGCAGATGCCTCCCTGATCTTGCTGGACCATTTCTCCTGCAAGCAGAGGCGTGGTGGTCTTGTCCAGACCCAAGTCACGGCAGAGTTCCAGATAGACTCGCTTGACTTTGGTAGGCCATTCCTGATCACCGTTGTTCGACTCTCCTTGATGGAGCAGCATACCTTTGATGACCCCGAACTTCTGGGCTTCCTTGGCTACGGCGACCAGACGTTTGTATGGGTTGTAGTCATAGGCCTTCATGTAGTTCTTGAACCAGTCTGCTTCCGATGCCACTTTGCTGGCGTTCATGGTGCTGTAGAAATGTTCTATCTTGCAACCGCCCACTGCCACGTTGATGACGCCTATTATGATGGAGTCTGGCAGTTCGGCTATCATCGTTCGTCCGAACCAGTCAGCAGGTGTCAGTCCTGTGTTGTCACGGCAGAGCGGCGGAGTGGCGACTCCCCATTTGTACATTTCCAGATGTTTGGACTGAGTGAAGTTCACTGCTGCCATCGTACGGAACCGGGTTCCGGGACTCTTCTTGTCAATGGCCTCCGGCTGTGCGTTGCCTTCCATGTTCGACTGGCCGAAGCAGAGGAATATGTAGAAGTTGGGATTCACCCCTGCTGATACTCTCAGGCTGATTGTCAAGAGACAGGCCAGCAATATGATGTTATGTCTTCTCATAGCGGATTGATGAAATGAGACAGTCCTCCCATATAGTTGTGGGAGGACTGCATCGTTACTTGTTTTCTTCGAAGATGTACTTCAGGTTCCACTTCGAGTTGTCGGAGGAGAAGTCGAACTGGGCAAGTGCGGGAGTGCAGTCGCCTGCGGAGACGAGGGCGATGGTGCCCTTGATGTCAAGTCCTTCGAACTTCTGTACCTTAGGGACGATGCGGTACGTTCCGTCAGTGAGTTGGTCGATGCGCCACAGCTGTTCGTTCGCTCCTGTGTATTTAGGGACCGTGATGACCTGTGCGTCGTCTGTGACAGCAAGTGCGCGGTCTGTGCCGTTGATTTGGATCTTATAGTAGAGACCGCCGAGATAGCCGGCTGAGTCTGTGACTTCTGTGATGGTCCACTTCTGGTGAGGACGCGCCATGTAGTCGCCCATGCGAGCCCAGATATTGCCCTTTGGCCATGAGTCCCAGACATCGATGAGACGCTGCTGCGCTATCGGCTTCGGGGCTTCCTGAGCCTGTGCCGGACGAGCGGCTCCCTGAGGAGCAGCGCCGAAGCCTCCCATTCCGCCGAAACCGGCAGGGGCTCCTTGTGGAGCACCGGCAGGACGGTTGCCAGGCTGTGGGGCTCCTTGTGGAGCACCCGGCTGACCGTTGGCAGGACGGTTTGCGCCGAATCCTCCGAATCCTCCGAATCCCATCATGCCTCCGAATCCTCCGCGACGTGGCACCTCAAGACGCACGAAGTCAACGGAGAGCTCGAGCGAATAGCCACGGCGTTCTGACTCAATCTCGTAGCAGCCCTGACGGAGCAGTTCGCCTGCCACAGGCCAGCCGTTCCTCCAGAGAAGCGGACGGATGCCGAGTGTGCTGCGGCCACCCTGATCGAAGTCTGCCTCGAAATGACATGACATCTTCTCCACACCGTCTTCGATGACCACGCGTCCGAAGTGACCCGGACCGGCAAGACGCTCACTGGCGTTGATGACCATCTTGCCACCGCCCTTGATCATGTCACGACCCATGTTGTCGAGATAAGGACCAGTGACTTTCTTGGAACGGCCCACCACGATGTTGTATGTGGAGTTCACTCCGTCGCAGCATGTTCCGTGAGTACCGAGGAGGTAGTACCATCCGTCTTTATATATAAGGTCTGTCGCCTCACAGTCGATGGCAATGTCGAGAGCCTTGTTGCCCTTGACGCGCTCACCGGTCTTGGGGTCGAGCTCCACGAGACGGATGAATCCGAAATAAGTACCATAGGTAAGCCAGAGTTTGCCGGTGTTAGGGTCGAGAAGCAGACCAGCGTCGATTGCGTCACAGTCTTCGTCGGTCTCTGAGGACGCTACTTCTATTGCCTCTGTGAACTTGAAGTCAGGCGAACTCGGGTCGAGGGTCTTGTTCCACATCGTCAGGACGCGTCCCGCATGACCGCCGCCGAGACCGCCGCCGGTGGCACTGTAGGCGATGAGATAGCGGTCGCCGATCTTCATCGCGTCAGGTGCGGCGCCGCCACCCGGACGCTGGGCGCCGCTGTGCCAGCTCCAGCCGTCTTCTGATATGAGACCGCCGCCTCCGGTTCCGAAAGTATAGTATTTTCCGTCACACTCCACGATTGTAGAGGGGTCGTGGATAAACGGAGCACCGATTTGTGCGTTCACTTCACTGCTCAAGGCACAAAGCCCGAGGCTCATGGCCAATGTATATATCTTTTTCATTGCAATCCTATATTATCAATTGATTGTTATCGGTTATTTTACACTGATGGTGAGGTTCTTGACCGGAGAGCCGTCCTCATTGATGAAACGTACACAGAAGTCGCTCATGCCGGGACCGTTGATGACGGCGCCTGTCACTACGTTGCGACCTTTCCTGAGTGTGAGACGAGGAGACAGACAGTCGTCTTGCACCATGCGGCGGTCACCTGAGAGGATGACTGCCTCTTTGCCGTCGAGCCACCACATAGAGGCTGAGTTCGAGCCTACGGCCATGCGTACGTTCGGGATGTCCTCTGTGCAGTTGATGACCGTAGTGGCCCAGAACACCACACCATACTTCGTGAGTTCGCGTTCCGTGGCGAAGCGATACAGCTTGGCATTGAAGAGTTTGCTGTCAAGTGCGTGCCAGGTCAGTTCCTGGTCTCCTATCTTCACCTTCTGACCGTCGGAAGGGAGGGTGGTCACAGGACTTGGGTTGGGTACGTTCGTGGCGAAGGCGTCGCGGATGTACGAATCCACGAACGGTGTGTTTGAGCGGTTCGGTTTGTTGAATGGTTCCAGCAGCAGCCAGCGGCGTATGAACCCTTCATCGTCAGGAGCCATGGCTTTCTCCGTAGCGGGAGCGAAGTACTTTGAATCCTGCGCGTTCGCGGTTGAGCCGAGGGAGCAGAGTCCGAGGCTCAGAGCCAGTACTAATGTCTTTTTCATCTTTGGATAAATTTTTTATGATTATGAATGAATATGCCTGAATTGCCATCGGCGCTGAACTCCTCGAGGCTGTCAGCCACCTTGCGTCCTGATATATCATAGACGGCGTCATCGACGGCAGCGGATGCTGAGTACTCAGCCCACGGCTGGTGGATGTCTGTGACGTATCCGTTATGGAATGCCTCCAGCAGACTGTAGTAGGCCGGTTTCGGCTGTAGGTTCTTGTCGAAGATGAGGGGGTTCTGGTCGCCTTCGATCCATGTGTGGTTGTCATCGATTCCCCATAGCATCATGGTCGGTGCGTTGGGATTCGTGAGGAAGCCTTCGAGTATCTTCCTGTAGGCTTCCGCCTGCTTGCTCAGGTTGGCTGAGGTGCTGGCTCCGGCTTTCAGTTCCAGTTCGGTGATGATGCAGTCGATGCCGAGCTTCTGCTTGTAGAACCGTGCGTTCTTGGCTATGCCCTCCACGGCGTCGCCAGAGCTGAGGTGGCACTGCAGGCCGACTCCGTCGATTGGCACTCCGTCATCCTTCATGCGTTTCACGAGGTTATACATGGCAGTGGCCTTGCTTCCGCCGTAGAAGTCGGCGCCATAGTCATTGAGGTACAGCTTCGCGTCGGGGTCTATCCTGTGAGCCCATGTGAAGGCGGAGTCCAGGAAGTCCTCACCGATGACTTTCACCCAGATTGACTGGCGGAGGTTGTATTTGCCGTTCGAGAGGCTCACGCCCCACTGGTTGTCATCGAGGGTCTCGTTGACCACGTCCCACTCTGCCACTTTACCCTTGTAGTGGCGCATCACCGAGGTGATGTGGCGCTTCAGGATGCTGAGCAGGTTGGCGCGTGTGTAGTTCTTGTTGTTCTGGTAGCCGTCCTCCGATATCCATTTAGGCACCTGTGAATGCCAGCAGAGGGTATGGCCGCGGACTTTCATGTTGTGTCGCTTGGCGAAGGCCACCAGTTTGTCTCCGTTGCCGTAGTTGAACTGCCCCTGGTTCGGCTGGAGGGCGTCCATCTTCATTTCGTTCTCGGCAACGACTGCATTGAACTCAGTATAGATTTTCTGGGCGTATTTGTCGTTGTCGTTGGCTATGTTCATGCTGCCCACAGGTACGCAGACACCGATGTACTTGCCCATCATCTCCGCGTAGTCGCGCAGATGGAGCTCGTCTGTCTTCGGATCGTAGGTGGTCTGGGCGCTCATGCTCAGACAGGCGGACACGAGTAATGATACTGATAATGTCTTTCTCATAGCGGAGTGATTAAAGGTGGGTTCTATAAATTCATTTCTTGCGATTTTGAGGTTTGTTCCGAGCAGATTGCTGTGCGGAAGGAAGGAATTATGCGGGCATAATGACTGACTGACAAACAGCAAGATGCCGGAACAAAGCCAAAAGCGCTGAAAAGAATTATGTCACCCATGTTTGATAAATTTGTATTATTCGGTGAATTTATAGAACCCACCTAAAATCCCCAGAATCCCATTCCGCCGCCCATTCCCATCGGACGTTCCTGGACAGGGGCTTTGAACTTGTTCTCGATTACGCGGTAGTTCCCGCTCAGGTGCATGAAGGCGAAGAGGCGGAGCAGTCCGTCATAGTATTCATCGAAGAAGCCGTCGGGCAGTGGCTCGTGGGGTGTGTCCCAGAGCTGGCGGACGAATTCCTTGCTCTTCGAGTGCGTGGCGCAGAGCGACACTGCCGCACTGGTGGCGACCAGGCCCATGGAGTGGCGCAGTGCCTTCGGGAAGTTGCCGGCGCGGAGGGTGTCGGTCGGTATTGAACCGTCAACGTTGTACTGGTCAACGAATGTCTTGACTCCCTGACTGTAGAGGAAGTTCTGTATTGTGTTGCCGTAGTTCTGCTGCCAGTCCTTGTCCGCGCACGACCAGGAGTAGTCGAGGGCTATGTTCATAGGCACGCGCCAGGAGTCGTAGCGGAACGTGCCTTGCTGACCGCCGCGCCAGCCTGCCATCAGAGAGCCGTCGTAGTTGTTCGTGTCGGGGTTCAGGCCTGTCTTGGGGTTGATGCTCTTGTGCAGGTACTCACGGCTTGCCTCGGCGCACTGCCTCCAGAAGTTCGACCTGCCGTCGTAGAGCCATTTTGCCCATACCTCGTAGAATGCGGGCAGATGGTATGACGGGTCGGTGTAGTTGCTGCCCGGCACGAAGGTGATCAGTTTGGTGCCGAGGTCTATGAGGGTACCGCCGCGGTCCATGCCGGCTTTCGACATCGACTGGTTGACGATGTACTGGGCTTCCTCAAGGTAGTTGATGCCTGTGTCGTTGCCCCACTGGTTGGCTGCGAAGATGAGGGAGGTGATGAAATAGAGCTCACCGTCAGAGGCTGGACCGTTGGAGTTCCGACGACCGTCTGGCCGGCAACTCCATGCGAAGTAGCCTTTGTTGGCTCCTTCGGTCATCTGCATGTACTTCTTGCTCCAGCGCCAAAGGCGGTCGAAGATGTCTTTCTTGTTGAACTGCACTGCTATCATCATCCCGTATGACATTCCCTCGGTTCTCACGTCATTGTTCTTGACGTCGGAGATGTAGCCCATGGAGTCACCGACCTCGAAGTAGCACTTGTGAGGTCCGTAGAATACGTCGTCGAACACTGACTGCAGCTTCTCGTCAATCTGCTTCTGGCTGTAGCCCATCTCGAGGAAGTAGTTGCGGTATTCGCCTGTCTCCATGCCGCTCTTGGCGTAGGGCGCCTCGTCGAACGTCACCCAATCGACTTCCACGTCGCTTCCGCTTTTCAGTGTCACCGTCAGGTTCTGGATGCCTTGTGCCGGGGTCTTGACTTTAGCCGTGACGAGTTTCCAGTCACTGGTGGAAGGCACCTTCACCGACACCATCTCGGCAGGTGCGCCGATGGTCAGCACACCGCCCTTTGGCGCGCGAGCCATGAGCTTGACTGTGCCTACTCCGTCCTGGAAGTCAACGGAATTGAAGGTGACGGATGCGCCTTTCTTCGGGAACACGGTCTTCCAGCCCTTGAAGCAGTCCAGGGTGTCGTGATAGTCGATGAACGCCCCGCCGCCGATGGTGCTGTAGCGGTCGATCTCGAGTTGCTTGTATGCCTTTGCCACACCGACTCCGCGCAGGGTCGGCTTGACCATACGGATGGTACCGTCCTCGTTGAAGAAGAGTGAGTCAACGCAGACGGAGCGGCGCTTGTCCATCGATGGCGAATAGTGGTTGCAGTGGTAGAACACATACCACTGGCCCTTGAAGTTGATGATGGAGTGGTGGTTGGTCCAGCAGCCGTTGGCATGCTCCTCGAAGAAGACTCCCTTGAACTCATAAGGGCCGAACACGTTCTTCGACATGCAGTAGGCGAGTACCTCGGTGTTGTTGCGTGCCCAAGGGAAGGTCATGTAGTAGTAGCCGTTGGCCTTGAAGAGGTATGGTCCTTCGATGAGTCCCTTCGTCGGCGTGTTCTCCACCTGATGGCGTTCGCCGGAGAGGCTTGTCCAGTCATCGTTCAGCTTGCCGATGGTGAACCCGCGCGACGGCCATACAAGGTAGCCCGTGCCGTCATCGTCCTTGAAGATGCAAGGGTCGATGCCGTTAGGACCTTCGATGGGCTCGCGCATCACGCGGTAAGGTCCCTCGGGACGGTTGGCTGTGGCGACTCCTATGCGGTAGCCACCGAACCGCTGACCTTCCCTCACCTTCTGCATAGCGGGGAAATAGAAGTAGTATTTACCGTTGTGCTCCTTGCAGTCGGGTGCCCACATGGAATATGTAGCCGAGTTCACCCATTCCACGTTCTTCTGATCGACTATCTTGCCGTGGTCGGTCCAGTCCATCAGGTCTGAGGATGAGAACACATGGTAGTCTGCCATGCAGAACCAGTCCTTGCGCCCGTAGTCGTCGGGGGCTGGGATGTCGTGTGACGGGAATACATAGACTCTGTCTCCCACTACCAGTGCTGATGGGTCGGCGGAGAACTGGTCTCGGATAATCGGATTCTGAGCCTGCGCTGCAATGCTTGCGAACATGGCTAATGCCATCAATAGTCTTTTTTTCATCTGATTGCGTTATGGTGGTTGTTGTATGATGCTAATCCTGTATCACGAACCTGAATACGTTGTCGCTGAACGTGGCGACGAACCCGCCACGCGCCTTCACGCCGACTGGCTGGAGCGTAGGGAACAGGTCGCACTTCAGCGTGAGTTCCTGCGGTTCGTCCTTTCCGTTGATTCCGGCCACGTACCATGTGTCGCCTTTCCGCCTTGCCATGACTACGCTCTCGCCGGGATAGCCGCTGACGAGACGTGTGTCGTCCCATGTGGATGGCAGGGTCGAGAGGAAGTCCTTGATGTGCTGTGGCTGCGAGAGGTATGACGAAGGACGGTCGGCGAGATGCAGGAGTCCGGACTCATACAGCACGGTGAGCGCCAGCTCATGACCGTCGGTGGTGATGTGGGGATGCTGTGAGTCGGTGAATGTGCATGGAGTGTAGTCCATGGAGCCGATGACTCCGCGCGTGAAGGGAAGGGTGGCGTTGTGGCAGGCTGCCTTCTTCGTCAGCACGGGCAGGTTGTTGTACCACTCGGCTCCATACACTGCCTCCGTCGTCATGAGGTTGGGGTAGGTGCGCTGCCAGCCGCGCGGTATGGTCGCGCCGTGGAAGTTGATGAGCAGGTGATGGCGGGCGGCGCACTCCATGAGGTCGATGTGGTAGTCGATCGTTGACTGGATGTCGCCCGCGAAGAAATCGACCTTCACGCCTGCCACACCCAGACTGTCCAGGTATGCGAACTCTTTCTCACGGTCCTCGGGCTTGTTAAGACGGTATTTCGGTGTCGGAGCTCCATTGACCCAGCCCACGGAGGAGTTGTACCATATCAGTGGCCTGACTCCCTGGGAGAGGGCGTACCTCACGGCGTCTTCCATCGTCTTGCCGTCTTTCATCTGGTCCCATTCCGCGTCGATGAGTACATACGGCAGACGGAGGTCGCGCGCCATGTCAACATACATCTTTATTATGTTGTAGTCATTTGAGCCGTGGTTGTAGGCCCAATAGACCCAGGAGACCACTCCGGGCTTTATCCAGCTCGTGTCCTTCACGCGGCAGGAGGGACTGACATCGGTGATGAGCGTTGACTCCACCACGTCGGACAGCGTACCTATCATTGCCACTCGCCATGCCGACATGGGATTCTCGTCGGCGTCGTGGCGGATGCTGAAGAGGTTCTTCTCGTCCTCGCTGTAGAGACTGCAACCGCTGCTCCCCTTCTCTATGCCGCCCTCGCTCATGAGCATGAAGACCTGTCTGTCCTTGATCTCGAACAGGCTCGGGAAACCCCAGCGACGGCCTGCCGACTCCTCGGGGTTGATGGGGAAGAAGTCCTCGTAGGCGTCGTTGTATCTCATCAGCCACTTGTTCACGCAGTTCACCTTCACCTTCGTCACGTCCGCGCCGGATGTGCGGAAGGCGATGCCGTCATCGTAGGCGCGGATGACCACCGTGTGCTTTCCGCCGTCGCCATGGCGGCACACCAACGTGACCTCGTTGGCTCTGTTCTCGCAGTGCGAACGTTTGCCGGTCAGCATGTCGTACCTCGTCCTGACCGCGCGAGGCTTACCGGACTTGAATGACCCGGTGACCAAATCACGCAGTTCCATGACACTCACCGCGCCGTCATAGACCACTCTCACGCTCTCACCGTCGATGACGACCGTCAGCGACTTGTTGGGTGACTGCAACGTGAACGTCTCTGAGCTCCTCATGCCTATGGTGCAGAGCATGCAGCAAAAAGCCGCGAACAATAGCCTTCTCATCGTCTCAGGTATTTCTTTCCGTTGATTATTATGATGCCGTGGTAGTCGGCGTCCGCTGCTTTACCCGAGAGGTCGTAGATTACGGATTCCGTACCACCCTGTGTGCCGGTGGCCCGCAGGCTCTCGACAGCCACGGTGCTGTTGAACCGCTTTATGTAACTGAGTATCGTACTGATGCTCTTCATGATACCCGCATACGTCTTCAGTTTGTCTGGCTTCATGTAAGTATCGGTGGCTTTCTTGAGCTTCGAGTAGATGTCGCTTGCCGACACGGTCGGGTCGTCCTTGTAAAGGTCGAGGAGGTAGTACGCGGAGTCGGCCACCACGAACAGGCTGTCGAGGTTGTGGACCCTCGTCTCCAGTGTGTCGGTAGCGTGAGTCAGCGTGTCGATGGCAGTCTGGTACTTGCTGGGCGAGGTCGAGGCGAAGTCCTTGTACTCGTCCAGAAGGCTCTTCAGTGGCTCGCGCAGCATGTCGGCCACGACATACCGCTCGTCCTCCGTCTGGTCTATGAGCGCGCTCCCTCGCTTGTAGGCGCGGTGGAACCCCACCTTGCACTTCTCTGCCTCGCTCTTGGGATTGGGCATCTCAGGATCGACCTCGGTGATTCCGAAGGTGTATTTGAACAACATGCTCTGGGCTCTCACGCCTCGCTCGTCGGTGACGTTCTTCAGGAAGAGCTTCCACTCGCCGTCCTTGAAACGGTGGCCGTCCGGCGCCTTCAGCACGAGGTCGCGGCTCAGGTCCTCGCTGACCTCGGCCGGGAGGTCCGCGGTGGCGGTCAGAGTCACTGTGTCCTCGCCGCAGGTCATGTAAGAGTTGACCTTGCTCAGACGCACCCTCCAGTCGAAGGTGAAGCGGAACGCGCTCATCGTAGCCGGCAGGTCGAACGACTTGTCCTCCGGGTCTGCACCGACCAGCACCATCGGGGCCGGCTTGCCGATGGTGACGCTCTTCGACAGCTCCTTCTTCTTGCCCTCGTCGTCCTCGGCTATCACCTTGACGGTATGGGTGGAGACGGAAGGGCGGACCCACCTATATTCGAGTGTATAGGTGAGGTCCTCGCTCCTTCCAGCGAATGTTTGTGTTTGCGTCAGCTTGCCGTCTATGTAGAGATAGATGTTGGCTATGTAGCCGTCGGCGTCCTTGGCCACGGCCTTGATGTCAATCGTATCGACCGACGTGAACGTTTGCTCGGACGCCGGACTCTCGAGTTTCACGGTCGGAACGCCCGGGTCGAGAGAGTAACGCTTGCAGAAATTCCAGATCTCATAGCTGTTCTCTGCTATCGGGTTGTGGAAGTCAACGTTGAAGGAGTAGAGCACTATCTCGTTGCCTTCCTCGTTCTTCCACTGCTCACGGTCGCCGCTGAACCACGACGTGCCGTTCTTGGTGCGGTAGTTCGTGCGCTTCGTGTAGTTGGTGTAACCCAGGTTGTTGGCTATCCTGGTCACGTTGGCCCTGATGTTGAACTGGTCATACACCACTACATCGTCGCCGTAGGCATGACAGTGGATGATGTTCACCTTCTTCCTGATGCTCCCCGACGGGTCTCCCATCATTCCGCTGCATGGGGCGAACGCGGCTATCTTGTCTGTCATGGAACCCATCACAGCGTACATGAACATCGAGCCCATGGAGAACCCGGACCAGTAAACCCGGTTCGTGTCGATGCCATAGCGGGCGGACATCTCGTCGATGGCCTTCAACACGAAGTTCTTGTCCTTGCCACCGTCACCCATGTCCCAGCTCTTGTCGATGCCCCTCAGGTAGGAGATGACGAACTTGGCTGTGTCGATGAGCTCATACATCTTGTCAGCACCGAACTGATACTCCGGGTCCTGGTTCATCCCATGCGTCACGAGCATCAGAGGGAGATTCTCCGTCGAGGTGTTAGGTGTATAGACAATCATGTTGCGCTGCGTGCCATTGACATTGATGTCGAGGCTGACCTTCTTGTAAGCCTGCGCAGACAGCACGGCCACGGTCATGGCGACAAAGGTAAGGAGTCTTTTCATTCCGTTAATATTTAGTATTGCAAAGTTACTGCAACTTCTCTACATACATTGAAATGCACGTAACAAAAAGTGTAGAGTACGTAACAAATTATCCCACCGACCCCACCAACCCTCTTCCATCCACCCCAAGACATCAATTTCCCCCTCCCCTCGCTCCCTCTTCCCTCCCCCTCGCTCATCCTTCCTTCCCCTCGCTCTTCTCCCTTCCCCTTGCTCCTCTCGTCCTCCCCCTTGCTCCTCTCGTCCTTCCCCTCGTCCTCTGTCCGCATTGTTGTCAGCGCTGCGTGCGCTGACCCATCTCGCTCTCTTTCCCTCCCCATCGCTCATGGCTCCTATGCAGTTTGCTTTTGATTCCGATGCCGCTTGCGCCTTCCTGCCCTGGTGGCTCCTGCCTCCTGCTCCTCAGCCTGCGCACAGCAACTGCGTAACGTTACTAACCTTCACTATATAACATTACTAACCTTTCCGCATCAACATTACTAATCTTCACCAATAAACATTACTAATCTTTCCACGTCAACATTACTAACCATTCATAGTATAAGACGGTAGTCATCACAGTCAGCCTGTGTGATCTTCCGGCTATATGAGTCTTGTCTCATGGACTTCTGAGCGTTGGCGGACCATGAAAAAAAGCGTGTACCGATGTTGGGTACACGCTTTCTAATCAATGTGTCGCGTTCCTCCGTGGGAGGATTATGTGACGTGTCTGCTATTTGTTGAGGTACTTCTTGCCGTCCTTGATGACGACACCCTTGTAGCCCTTGCCAACTGCCTGGCCGGCGAGGTTGTAGATAATGCCTTCCTTGTCTGCTGTGGCTGGGAGGGTCTGGATGTCGGTCGGTACCTTCGTGCCGAGGTAGAACAGCTGGAATTGGTCGCAGATAATCCAGTCGCCGCCGATTGCCTTGTCCTTGCGGATACCGATGCGGAGGTTGCCTCCGTCCTCGACCATGATCTGGACTGAGTTCCACCATACTTCCGGATTCATCTTCATGCGGTGATAGACACCTGCCATGGATGTTGGGTACCAGTATGTCTCGTCACCGTCAACCACCTTGGAGTCGTATGGATATGCTGGGTTGTTGAGGTCGATGTTGTTGTCATAGAATATCTCGCCGGTCTCCGGGTCGATCATTCCCTGACGGTCCTCGTCGGTAAGCTCATCGAAGAAGAGCACCTGACCGTTGTTTCCCACTGTGTATCCTGCGTCAGGAATTGAGTAGAAGCCCATGAATGAAGGCTCGTAGAACTGGCCGTCGCAGATTGACTTGATATAGTCGGTCCTCACTGCCTGACCGTTGTCAGCGTAGAGCACCGCGTTCTTGTTATCCCAGAACTCCATCTCGCATGCAGCCATGTACCACCAGTTGTAGTATGGACCGCCTGTGGCGCTTCCTGGATCGCCACCGTCGCGGTAGAGTCCTCTCACCTTGACTTCGTATGCGCCGGCAGGGAGTGAGCGGATTACCTGATAGAAGTCGAACGGACCCTGGTTCCAGATCTCCGCCATGTCACGGCCGTATTCGTTGCATGAGGCACCGACGCTTCCGCCTTCGAGGAGTTCGCCGGTCCAGCCGGTGTTAGGTCCCTGTGTGAATGCGGGATTGACGATGAGAGCTGACACTTCGACAGGATTGCTCTCGCTTGCCTTATCTGCTCCGAGCTCTGCGAAGATGGCTCTGTTGATTGGTGTCTGGAGTGCGCCCATGTAGGCCTCAAGTTCCTCGACTGAGGAATACTTGGCCTTGAGTACGGATGCCTGGCTGCTGAGCAGGCCGTTGATCTCTTCTGAGTCATAGGTCGCTGCCTTCTCGCGTATGGTCATGTAGTCTCTGTATGAGGCTAATACCGCATTAGCCGCGATGGCGTCCTTGTAGGTGTCGTTCTCGCCTTCGCCGAGGTTGAGGACGTAGTTGATTGCAGGATCGAGGATGAGGTAGTTGTCAGTTCCCTCCTCGTAGTTGAGCTGCATGGCGATGTAGCTGTCGAGTGCGGTGAACGCGTTGATGGTGTTGTAGGCGTTTTTGATGTAAGCCATGGCCTCTGTCACCTTTGCCTGTGCTGCCGTGTATGCCTCGTAGCTTACGATAGGCATCTGGATTTCCGCCAGCATGGCTGTCGCTGCCTTGATGTCGCCGCCCCATGTGAGCTGGTTCTCGATGGCCGCGTATGCCGCGTCGAGCTGTGGCTTGATCATCTGGTCGAAGTCAGGTGTCTCTCCGTAGTAGTAGAGCTGGAAGCCGGTTGAGGCGTAGAAGGCGTCGGATGCCGTACCGATGGTGACACGTCCGTCGCTGACCTCTATCATGCCTGTCTGGAGTTTCTCCCATACGGTGGCGCGCCACTGCTCTTTGTTTCCGCCCCACCAAGGATTGCCCTTGACTGAGAGTTTCTTGATTTCTGTGCCGTTGGTGGATTCGATGTAGGCGTACTGTAGGTCGGAGAGGTCTGCGCCTGCGTTGCACATCAGTGCGCTCATGCTGTAGAATCCGTTTGGCAGGTCTGTGATGTGCTGGTAGAGGAGCTCCGGATTGCCGCTTGGCTCTGCTGTCCAGCCACCGAGTGCGGGATAGCCGTGCTGCATCGTGATGCCGATGGCTCCGCCGCCGTGCCATGTGGTTGACTTCATAATCCACTGGTTGTCCGGTTCCTCGCCCTGATAGAGCTTGAAGTCGTTTGCTACCGGTATCCAGTCCGGGTGTTCGCCCAGGGCCTCGCTATAGCCTTGCTCCTGGATGTTGGCCCATGTGTCTTCGAGTTCCTGAAGCGGGAACTGGTAGGCATTTGCCGAGGCGTTCCACTGTGGAGTGTACTTCGTATCGACGAAGAATGGTGTGGTGATGAGTGTGGAGAGGTTGATGGCTCCGTCAACAGGGTCTTGTCCCATGATGTATGCGGTACGCGCCTTGCTGAGTTCCTCATAGGCCTTGCCATAGTCCTCAGGACCGTCAAGCATCATCTCCTCCTCTCCGTTGCCGTCCTCAGCCACAGCCACGGCCTTGTCGTATGCTGCCTGGAGGTCTGCCTTGTTCTTGTAGTCTGTCGATGCGAGTATGTCGCCCACTGCCTTGATGAGGGCGGTCAGCTGGTTGGCCTTGGCGAGATAGCCTTCGTAGGCGGCGTAGGTCGCTTTCATCTGTGCCACTGCGTTCTGGACACTTTCGAGGTCGTCCTGGTCATAGTCGAGCTCGAGTGTGGCGTCGAAGAGGAAGGTGGCGAGTGAGCCGTAGCCGGCGTCGCGGATGGTCTCTGAGAATGCTACCGCCTTGTTCATGATCTCGTCGAGGTCCTCGAGCGCAAGCGCGAGCTGTGCTGCCTCACCTGCCTCACCCTGATAGTACATCCGGAAGTTGGTTGCCATGAATGAGTCGGCGCTCTTTGCCTTCAGTTTCTGTACGCCCACTTTGACGTATCCGTCTTCAAGCAGGAAGAACTTCACGGTGTTGTATTTCACACCCTGACCGTCGTTGTACGGACTGTACTTGCCCTGCTGGAACCATACGAGTGAGCCCGGGATGGAGCAAGGTGCCCAGCGGCCTCCGAGGCCGTTCTGGCTGTATTGTCCGTCGCTCATGTTCCAGCCTGCGTTATAGACTACTTCACCTGCCTCGTTGTGAGTGGTGTCGGTATCTTCGAAAAGACGTGTGTAGCACTCTTCGAAGAGGCGTGGCATCAGCGGGTTCTGGAAACTGCGGTCTTCAGTGAATTCCTCGCTTTCGATGTCGTACTTGCCTGTTGACACACGGAGGAACGCGTTGTTCTCCCATGCGTCTTTGCCGTACTGGTTAGGGTCCTCATCCCATGAGGTTCCCCAGCGGTAGTAACCCTGGCAGGTCACTTCGTACATACCTGCCGGCATGTAGATAATCTGGTAGAGGTCGCAGTTGGCTCCGTCATAGACTTCCGAGAGTCCTCCCGTCAGTGTGACACTCCCTCCCTCGCCCGTGTAAATCCAGTCGGTCACCGGGTCGGCTTGGAAACTGAGGTTCCCCCAACTCAACTCACTTGTGATTTCCTGGCCTTCTTTCCAGGAACTTTGTGCCAACGCCGTCGCTGTGAGGCATAGTGCACAAACGAAAGTAAATAGTTTTTTCATGTTGGTTTGTGATTAAGTGATTAAAGCGATGTAAATGATAAACAATCGCGAAATTACCTCTTTTTGTATAATCGGATTGTAATTTATGATACAAATAGTGTAAAAATCCGTAGTCAGCCACTCGAATGTGTGAAAAAAGACCGCCCGGCATGATTGCCGGGCGGTCTTACTATTGATTCCCTCCTTGGCGGAGAGTCGTGTTCGGTGTTTCTTATTTGTTGAGAACCTTCACGCCGTTCTTGATTACGATACCCTTGAAGCCGTTGCCGACAGCCTGGCCTGCGAGGTTGTAAACCTTAGTGGCGTTGTCTTCTACAGATGCGATACCTGAGATAGAAGTCGGAGTAGCCTTACCGAGGTAGAAGAGCTGGAAGTTAGAGAAGATTACCCAGTCACCGTTGAAGCCCTTGAGCTTCTGGATACCGAGATCCATGTTGTCACCGTCGTTGGCGACTACGAGAGAAGTCTCAAGTGCGTACTCACCCTTGTTGAATCGGAGGATTGCACCTGTCATTGACTCAGGGAAGTAGAGTGCTGTGCTGTCTGCGTCGTAAACGCGACCATCGAATGGATACTGGAAGTTACCACCTTCTGGTTTGTAAGTCTTGTCAGCATCGTAGAAGATGGTACCGTCTTCACCTACTACTGTAGCCTTATCCTCATCTGTGAGTTCCTCGAAGAGAAGGAATGTACCGTTGTTTCCAACTGTGTAACCTGCGTCTGTGATCTTGAAGCCACCAGGGAATGAGAGAGCAGTTTCCTCAGTGTCACAAACTGAAGTGACAGCTTCAGAAGACTGTGCATAGCTTGTCCTCATGTAAAGGAGAGCATTCTGGTTCTCCCACTTGCTCTTGTCCTGACCGCAAGCCATCCATGTGTCATAGCACTTCTGGAGGTCTGAAGAACCGTTACCGTCACGGTAGAGAGCATTGACCGTAAGCTTGTAAGCACCTGCTGGAAGACCCTTTACAGTCTGGTACATGTTGAATGTAGCCTGGTTCCAGATTTCAGCGACGTGACGACCTGCACCGTATTCGTTCTGTGAAGGAGTTGTGCCTGACCAACCACCTGTTCCGTCGAAGTTAGGGTTGTTGAGGAGGACTGTCACGTTGATTGGGTTCTGCTCTGTAGCCTTGTCACCACCGAGAGCCTTGATAACTTCCTGAGAATAGATAACTGAGAGTTCTTCCTCGTATGCCTTGAGAGTCTCCTCGTTAGAGTAGTTGGCCTTGAGGTCAGCTGACTGCTTTGCAAGGATTGGAGCGTAAACATCAGACTGAAGAGCAGCTGCTGCGTCATACATCTTCAGATATGATGCGTATGCTTTGTAAACCTTACCTGCTTCCTCTGCATCCTTGTAAGTAGAGTTCTCACCTGCTTCGAGAGCAGTCACGTAGTTGAGAGCCGGGTTGAGGATGAGATACTGGTCAGCAGTCTCCTCATAGTTGAGCTGGAGTGAGGTGTAGTCGTCGATTGCGGAGAACTTGGAGATCACACCGTCGGCAGTGCGAATGTAGTCGGTTGCTTCCTTGGCATAAGCCATTGCCTGTTCGTATGCGGCTGTTGAGGACAATGGACGGAGACCTGCGATTGCGTCGAGCTTGCTCTGAACGAACGCCTTGTCACCAAGCCAGAGTGCCTTGGTTTCGAGCTGTTCCTGTACGTTTGCGATGTCTTCCTCAATCATTGCGTCGAATGGAGGTTCTGTACCGTAGAAGAAGAGACGGAAACCAGTTGAGATCATGACCATAGATGACTGGGCACCAATCACGAGCTCACCGTCAGGAACGGAGATGATGGAGGTCTTGTGCTCCTGCCATACGTTGCCATTCCATTCATTCCAGCCATACTGTGGAGAATAGTAGGAGTCCTTGTTGCCTACAGGAGACTTCACGGTTTCTCCGGCAGAGTTCTTCGCGAAGATGTTGTGAGCTTCACCGTTCCAAGTCTGGCCGCCCTGATTACCTCTCATGAGACCCTTGAGGCTGTAGTAACCTTCTGGAAGACCTACGATATGCTGCTGTACCTCGATAGTACCCTTGGCGATTGAGTTCCAACCATCGGAAGGACCAATCAGACCACCATGATAGTTGAGGCTGAGGCCTGGTGACCAACCGTCACTGTAGGCAGTGACCTTGTACCACTGGTTGGTCGCTTCGACATCAGCTGAGAGGGTAACCTTGGAGACAATGTTCTGACGACCTGCACCTGGGTTAATCACGTTGTTGACTGCAGTACATCCAGAAGCAACTTTCTGCTCGTTCCATGCCTCTGATGGCTCACCGTTTTCAGTGATGACCCATACCCTCGTGCCGTCGCCACGACGGTTGTCGATGAGGATAGGAGTGTTCTCAGGATTTACGAACCAAGGGTGTTTGATGAGTGATGTGAAGTCCTTCTCACCCATAGAGCCTACTTCCTGGCTGTTGAGGTATGTAGCGCGTGCTGCTGAGAGTGAAGCGAATGCCTTGGTGTAGTCGTCCGCACTTTCGATTGACTCTGCGTAAGCGATTGCGGCAGCTGCTTCGATTGCAAGGCCGAATGCTTCTTTGCCTGCGAAGTCAGTAGAGAGGTACATGTCATTTGAAGATGCGACAAGGTCGCCGAGGTTGTTAGCTGCCTCGAATGCCTTGCTGAATACCTCATACTTCTCGTCGAGGTCCTTTGTTGCCGCAACGAGTTCTTCGAGGTTGTTCTCGTCTGGCTCAAGCTCGAGGAGGTAGTCTTCCATGATGCTTACGAGTGCTGTGAAGCCACCTGCATCCACACGACTTTCGAGTTCCTCCACTTTTGCCCTTGCATCCTGATAGTCAGACTGTGCCATCGCAAGTTCTGCTGATTCGTCTGCCGGACCTTCATAGATAATCTTCATGTTGCTCCATCCGAGCCAGTCCTGAGAGATGTTGGCTGTCTTGCGGATACCGAGACGTACATAGCCAGGCTTGAGGAGGATGAACTTCAGTTCGTGAGCGTAGTTGCCGGCAAGGAAGTGGAGAGCCGCACCTTCGTCACAGTTAGGGTAGAAAACGACCTTTGTGGTGTCACCGTTCTCGTCGATGAACGCATAGCTGCCGTCGGTCTTCCAGGATGCGCCCTGATCAGCGCTTTCGTAAAGGCATTCGGTAACGATAGAGTAAGGCAGAGACTGAACGACCTTGTCGAAGTCGCGGATGACTGCACCTTCTGGATCGTTGGTCTCGAGAGTGGTCACGTAGAAATGAGCGTTCTTCTTAGGGTTCTTTGCTACGTAACTTGCCCATGTGTCGATAGGTGTACCTTCACGATAGACTGCGTTGAAAGTGAAAGTGTAGAGACCTGCAGGGAGCTGGAATACCTGATACATGTTGATCAGATGATCACCAGCAGCACCGTCGTTGTAGAAACCCAGCATAGGATAGGTGTCGAGGTCACCGTCGACAGCGCACTCGTTCGGCTGGTCGCCCTTCCACCAAGGAGACTCGTAAGGAGTCTGAGTCACGGCGCCGTCCTTCAGGTAGCTGCCTGCACTCCACTTTCCGTCGTAGTCGCCCCAGTTGATGAGCGAAGAGACATCAGTCCCAGGCTCTACACCGGAAAAGTCCGGCATAGTCGGTTCCTGCGCATAAGCCATCACGGAGAGGCCTAACGCAGCAATCAAAGTAAAATACTTTTTCATAGACTTTTGTTTTAAAGTTGTTAATAAATAAGGATAAAAAAAATCTGGGCGCAAAGTTAGCAATTTATGGGTAAAGCGCACAATAATTGCGAAACAAATTTTGTCATAGATGTAACATATAGTTCAGAAATGGTATTTTTATGCTATATCGGTTGCACAAATGGTGCTATCTGTCGTTATTGAACGCATTAGGTGATATGTAGTAAAGACAAACGTTTTTCGTTGGTACTTAGGTGGATATCAAATGTAACGTCTCAAATAAATGTCAGCAGTGTAACATTTTTCGCAAAAAAAACTTATGAATCTCTTGAAAAGTCAAAAAAAGAATGTACCTTCGCGGACGAATAACGTTACATAGAATGAAAAGAGGCAACCATATGTTACATTTCCGACAGTTGAGATCACTTCTGATTTTCGTTCTGTTGGCTACACCTTATTATATATGTGCGCAGATTCCACGACTGTACACCACCCAACATGGTCTGACGACAAGTGACATTCGTGGCATTGACATTGACGGACGTGGTGTTGCTTGGATTTCCGGCTCCTCTACCCTGGAGGTGTTTGACGGCTATGGGTTCTATGACATTTCCTTGAAAGACAAGAAGAACGGTGGGAATATCAGTGACATCATTTATGGTGTTGACGAAATTGCGCCGATGAAATATCTGGTCAGCACGATTAGCGGGCTGTTCTGCTACGATCTTTCATCTGATGTGTTCACACGTATCTACCTTAACGATGCGGAGAAGAGTAACAAAGGCTATTCCATTGGAGGTGTTGAGAACTATCCCAAGACTGACTGCAAACTGGTCTTTACCGAGGGAGCCGGTGTGTTCGTGCTTAACGTCAGGTCACTTACGGTCGATGAAGGCGAGACGGCAAAGATCAGTTCTGTACTCAATGCGGAATTCGTCTTCATGTCTTACGTTGACTCCAAGAACAGGCTTTGGATTAGTGACATGCAGAACAAGATTCGCGCCTTCGACATGAGCACCATGAAACAGATACATATCGACATCGAACCTGACACTCAGCAGAAGTACTCATTTGCTATATTCGAAAGTGTGTGCGAAAGCAAGGGAACGTTATTCTTCGGTGCGAGATCAGGACTCTTCGTCTATAACGACAGAGACGGCGGAAGAAGCGGGTCGATTGGCTACATAGAGGAATCATCAGCCTTGGGCGCTCCTGTCAGCTGCCTGATTGAGAACAAGGAACACAAAGTCATTGTCGGAACTGATAGCCGTGGCATTTGGGAACTCTCAGGACAATCCAACGGATTCTCCCTCGTCAAGTATGATATGCCGGCTACGATGTTCAGTCTGGAATTCGGTAAGGTGAAGTGCATGGAGATGGACAGTGATGGTAATCTGCTGATAGGACTTCTGCAGAAAGGACTTATGGTGATGCCATCACACTCCGACACGTTCCGTTATCATGCCATATCTCCTGACAATGACGGACTGAACGCTACGAGCATAACATCAATCAAAGTTGATAAGCACCTTAATTACTGGATAGCGACCGACGGCTGCGGTGTGTTCCGCACTGACGGTCTTCACCTTGCGACAGCTCAGCCTGTGAATGCCGGTCTGAAATCTTTGCTTGTACAGAGCGTGGTAGTTGACAGGAACCAGAATATATGGGTTGGCTCATATGGCGGTGGCGTGCAATGCTATCATAATGGTGAGTTCGTGACCCCCGAGGCGTTGTCACCGCTCAGCGATGGCATGGTGATGGCTCTCGCGTACGATTCAGTCTCCAACAATCTCGTCATCGGCCTGAACGGCATGGGTGTCTATACCTATGACATCCAGACCGAAAAACTGCAACATATCGGAACGGAGATTGTCCCTAATCCTTGGATAACCGCTCTCTTCATCGACAACGACAAAGGCCGGACACTCTATGTCGGTACCACTAACGGCCTGTTCTATATGAGTCCTGTCACCGGAAGCCACGATGAAATAAGATATGACAGCCTTAATTCCAGTGCCGTGCAGTGTATTGACAAAATCGGTGATGACATCTTGATTGGCACCAATGAGGCTTTGCTAACCTACAACCTCAAAAGCGGGCAACGCAAGACCCTGATAGACGGCAAGCGTATTATGGCCATCGAGCAGACTGCGGCAGACTGCTGGGTGTCTGTCTCCGATGGTATTGAGTCGATTGACAAGAAAACGTTCAAGCGCACCACTTACAACTCAATAGGAGGTTTCTATCTGGGAGAGTTCCACCGCGGATGTTCTGTTCATCCGGTACCTGATGACATACTGTTCGGAGGCGACAACGGAATCATCTGCTTCACCCCGTCGCTTGTGAAGCAGCATGTCACTATGGACAAGTCTATTGTCTTCACGCAGATGCAGGTGGGGGACGAGGTCTTGTCTGCAATACCTGAAGAGATACGTCTGCCGCATGACAAGAACTCTTTCACGCTGTATTTCTCAGTGCCCAATTTCTCAGACCCAGACCGGATTAGGTATCAGTACATCTTGGAAGGACTTGAGAGTGAATGGCACACCTGCAAGGGTCATCCTGAGATCTCCTGCCTTAGCGTTCCGTCCGGACACTACACCCTTCACGTAAAAGCATTCGACGAATCTGATCCCGATTCCTTCCAGGAGACATCTGTTGACGTGCTCATATCCGCACCGTGGTACGCTTCGTTCTGGGCTTGGCTTGTCTATGTGTCCGTACTGCTGTTCGTTGCCTATCACTTCTATGAAGCTTATAAATCACGCCTACGTCAGCGTGAAGTCATAAGGCAGGCCATCGCCAACGAACAGATGAAGGAAGCACGTCTGAGGATGTTCACCAGCATCACCCATGAGCTACGCACTCCGCTGACGATGATTGTCTCGCCACTGAACCAGTTGTCATCCTCTTACTCGGACCCTGTCATACGCAATCTGTGCAATGTGATGAGACGCAATTGCGACAGGCTGCTGAACATCGTGAAGCAGATAACCGATATACGCCATATCGACAGCGGACAGATGAGGCTGCATTGTCAGGAAGTGGATTTCATCAAGTACGCTGACGGCATATTCACTACGTTCAAGGCTAACTCCGTACTGAAGAACGTATCGTTCATAGTCGAGAACACGGAGAATATAATCAATGTCTGGATTGACACCATCCAGTTCGAGAAGATTCTGGTCAATCTGCTTTCCAATGCCTTCAAGTTCACGCCGAACGGAGGGAAAATCATCGTCAGGACTACCGTCGTGTCTTACGAATGCGGAAAGAAACTTGAGGTCAGGGTCTATAACAGTGGCTCCCATATTGATAGCAAGGACATCCCGAATATCTTCGAACGTTTCTTTCAGGGATCCAACAGCATGAAAGCCGAAGCCGATGGAAAACGCTATGAAGGAAGCGGCATCGGATTGAATCTCGCTCATGAACTCATCACCATGCATCATGGTGACATCTCCGTCCATAACGTAGAGCCTGATGGTGTCGAGTTCGTCTTACATGTGCCACTTGGCAACTCTCACCTTGACGAAGGCGACCTGTATGTGCCAGAGGATGACGTATGCGAAACGAAAGCCGACGACCTGGAAGTCATTAGCGCGGACGACCTAAATGCCGCAGAGGGACAACTGACAGCAGTCAATGACGGCATCATAGCCGATGAGGTCAATGAGTCCGTGGACGGAGTGACGGAAAATGCCCAAGAAGAAGCGGAGAAGAACCATCAGACTGTGCTTGTGGTTGATGATGACAGGGAACTGTGCGAGTATATTTCAAAGGAATTGGGACGTTACTACAACACGATAGTGGCTTTCAGTGGCAACAGTGCCTGGCAGGTGGTTCTCAAACAACGTCCTGACGTCATCGTCACCGACATCCGTATGTCGGATGGCGACGGGCTTGAGCTGTGCAAACGAGTCAAGACAAATCCGGAGACCGACTACATCCCTGTCATCATGCTGACGAGTGAGAACGGTGAGGAATCACAGATACGCAGTCTCAACTTGCGAGTCGATCACTTCCTCAGCAAGCCTTTCAACCTCATACTGCTCCGTGGGGCAATCGGACAGGTGATAAGTGTGCGCGAGAACCTGCGCCAACGTATCAACAGGAAGGACATGAGCAATGATTTTGAGTCCATCAGCATGGACTCAGCTGACGACAAGTTGTTCTTGCGGATTAACGAACAGCTGATGAAACATCTTGACGAAAGTGACTTTGGAGTCGAGAAACTTGCCGACCATGTCGGAATCAGCAGGGTGCACCTCAACCGCAAGATGAAGGAGAAGTACGGTGTGTCGCCTCGTCAGTTCATAAAGTCCTTCAAACTCAAGCAGGCTGCTTATCTCCTCATCCACAACAATGTCAACGTGAGCGAGGTAGTGTATAAGCTGGGATTCTCATCCCATTCCTTCTTCACGAGCAGTTTCCATGACTATTTCGGCATGACTCCTAAGGAGTTCGTGACCAAATATGCAGACAATCTCGACGACGAGACCCTGAAAAAACTTCTGGAATAGCAGTATGTATCATCATCTATAGCATGTGTTACGCCCATACTATAAATAAATCACCGTGCGGCGAGTTTTTTTGCTAACTTTGCACGGTGAATCTTTTTATTAACCTAATAACAAATTATCAACATGAGAAAAGTCTGTTTGACTATTGCCGCACTGGCATTCGGGGTTGTGTCTGCCAGTGCACAGTTCGGTCCGCGTCAGCCTCAGGGACCTCAGAAAGGTCTTGCTGAAGCTTATCAGGGCTATTTCACGATTGGTGTGGCTGTCAACAGCCGCAACATCCAGAACGAGGACCAGATTGCCCTCATTCTCAAGAACTACAACAGCATCACGGCTGAAAACGACATGAAGCCGGCTTCGGTTCACCCAAGACCAGGTGTGTGGAACTGGACCAATGCAGATAAGATTGCAGACTTCTGCCGCAAGAACCACATCAAGCTCCGCGGTCACTGCCTCGTATGGCACAGCCAGTTCTCCGACTGGATGTTCACCGACAAGAAGGGCAAGGAAGTCAGCAAAGAGGTCTTCTATGACAGCCTCCGTGTTCATATCCACACAGTCGTCAACCGTTACAAGGACATCGTCTATGCATGGGACGTAGTCAACGAAGCCATGGCCGACGGGAACGGCGGTGGCGGGTTCGGTCGTTTCGGCGGGTTCGGCAGGCAGCCTAATCCTTACCGCGAGTCACGTCTCTATAAACTATGTGGTGACGAGTTCATCGCCAAGGCATTCCAGTTCGCCCACGAGGCTGACCCAGACGCTCAGTTGTTCTACAACGACTATAATGCCGCAGACCCGGCAAAGCGTGACCGTATCTTCAATATGGTCAAGAAAATGCAGGATGCCGGCGTCCCGATTCACGGCATCGGCATGCAGGGACATTACAATGCCTTCGGCCCAAGTCCGGAAGACATTGATGCTGCCATCACCAAGTACTCGACCATCGTAAAGCACATCCACTTCACGGAACTCGACATCCGCTGCAACGAGGAAATGGGTGGCGGACTCCAGTTCAGCCAGGGCGCGGCTGTGATTCCACAGCATGTGAAGACTCTGCAGGAGAACCAGTACGCCCAGGTGTTCCGTGTCATGCGCAAGCATAAGGATGTGATCGACAACGTGACATTCTGGAATCTTTCTGACAAAGACTCTTGGTTAGGCGTGCGCAACTCACCACTGCCGTTCGACGAGAACTACCGCCCTAAGCGTATCTACACCATCATCCGCGACTTCGACCCGGCTCTTGACACACGCAAGCCGAAGGAAGACTTCGTACCTTCATCTAAGAACCAGCCAGGCCAGCAGTATCCTATGGTCAATTCCGAGGGATACGCACGCTTCCGCGTCGTCGCTCCCGACGCAAAGTCGGTCATCGTCAGCCTCGGACTTGGCGGCACAGGCGGCACAGTCCTGAAGAAAGACTCGACAGGAGCATGGGCGGGAACCACTGACGGTCCGATGGACGAGGGATTCCACTACTATCACCTCACAATCGACGGTGGTACAGTCAATGACCCAGGTACCTGCAACTTCTACGGCTCTGTACGCTGGGAAAGCGGTATAGAGATACCTACATACAAGACTGGTGACTCCGACTTCTACGCAACCAAGAACGTTCCTCACGGAAAGGTACAGCAGGTACTCTTCTGGTCCGAAAGCACCAAGAGCGTGAAACGCGCGTTCGTCTATACACCTCCAACGTACGACGGCAAGAAGAAGTTCCCTGTGCTCTACCTCCAGCATGGTTGGGGAGAAGACGAGACCGCATGGTCCGTGCAAGGGCACGCGAACCTCATCATGGACAACCTCATCGCTGAGAACAAAATCAATCCGTTCATCATCGTCATGACATACGGAATGACCAACGACACAAGGATAGGCGGACTCGGCGGATTCAATTTCAAGAACTTCGAGACAGTCCTCGTCGATGAACTCGTTCCTTACATCGACGCGAACTTCAAGACCAAGGCCGATCGCAAGAACCGCGCTATGGCAGGCCTGTCAATGGGTGGCATGGAGACTCGCAACATCACCCTGTCCCGTCCGGAGGTGTTCGGCTACTACGGACTGCTCAGCGGAGGAACATATTCACCTAAGGATTTCGAGAACTGGGCACAGGAGAAGAAGCCACTTCCGCTTGGCATATTCGTTAGTTGCGGAAGCAAGGAGGGTCCTGATCAGATACGCAAGTCTGCAGCCGACCTTCAGGCAGCCGGCTTCAACGCCGTAGGCTACGTATCCGAGGGCACGGCCCACGAATTCCTCACCTGGCGACGCAGCCTCTACCAGTTGGCTCCTATGTTCTTCAAGTGACAGACAGAGACTGAATAGGTGTTCCGCCTGCTCAAGCATGAAAGGACACCTACACACAAGCAGGACGATTGGGATACACATCCCGAACGTCCTGCTTGTGTGTTTCTATAAATACCTGAGATGCGCTATCCAATGTCAGTACGGAGCAGACCCATAGCCTGAGGTGTCATCAAACCGTGGTTCCAGACAGGTGAATCATGAAAAATCACAATACCACAAGGCTTGTGATTTGCTGACTACGGATTTTATTCCTAATTTTGCAACCGAAAACTGGTCAGGACGTGTAGCAAGTCTGTCCGACTGGCTGAGTCTGTAATCGTCTTTAGAAAATGAGTATGACAGTCGTAGCAATCATAGTAGCCGCCATCATTAGTGTGATAGTCATAAAGGTGTTGCGTGGTAAGGCGCATAAGGAAACCGCCATCGCCACTGACAGCCCCGGACAGGGATGGTGTCCGAGTCATGACATGGAGCATCGCGGGGTAAGACTGACGGAACTGCCTTTCATCCCACGCAAGGATGAGGTGATCTATGTTGAGGCGCAGTATGATGAAGCAGCCAATGAGTTTATCCGGCGATATAGGAAACAGATAGAAGCACGTTGCGAGGAGAAAGGGTTCAGGTTCGTCTATATGCCTGACATGCATGCCTCAGATGAGATCTGCAAGGCTACCATCATGAGTCTCCATCCTGAGGGTGCGGACAGTGGGCTGGCGGAATCCATAGAGAGGTTCGAGCAGCCGCGGTTCACAAGTGGTTTCCTGTATGACTACATGCTTTACCCTGAGGGCAGGATGAAATGCAAGACCGGTCTGGCATGGTTCAACTGCACAAGGAAATGTCTTGGAGTACTTGAGAATATATATGACTATATCTCCTTCGACGGCAAGGAGGCACTGGAAGACCCGGAGGGTGTCCTTGACGACATATTCAGTGAACTGGGCGAATGCGATGACTGGATGGGATTATGCAAGACGATTAAGAACAATACACCTGACAGCTTGTTCTATTCTCACACTGAGGTTCTCCTGCGGGAAGTCAGGGAGAAACTTGACGAAATACGCCTGTCAGGTGTGAACGAGGCTCTGATCATGGAATACATCATGGAGACTCCCAGGCTGAGCCGGTTGGTCATAACCCATGACTTGAGGATATTCATGCCTGATTATGAAAACAAGGAGGTGGTGATGGAACCGTTGAACAGAGCTGTCTTCCTGCTTTTCCTGCGACACCCGGAGGGTCTGTATTTCAAGGAGCTGACGGATCACTCCAAGGAACTTGAGATTATCTACGAATCAGTTAGGAAAGGAGCCAATGACATCGATGGCCGGCTTGCCGCCGGCGAGGAAGTCGAACTGCATAAGTCAATCGCCAACGTCGTCGATCCTACGAGCAATCTTATAAACGAGAAATGCTCAAGAATAAAGGAGGCTTTCCTGCTCATGATGAACGACAGGATTGCCGAAAACTACTATATCACCGGCAAATGGGGAGCGCGGAAGCATGTGGCGCTTCCCACGGACATGATTATATGGGAAAACAAAGACGCGGAACGCACGAAGGAAGAACAATGTCAAACAACAATATCAAATCAATGAAATATGGATAGTTCTGATAACCATTTCTTTTCCGACCTTTTCGTAGGATGCACCGGCTGTCTTGGCTTTTTGCTCATTCGTCTTTGCTCAACATTGTTGGTCACGATAGTAGGGATGTTTGTCGCCCAATGGATATGCAACATCGACCCTGGAACGGAATACGTCTGGTACAGTGGCATCTGGCATGGGCTATTCGTTGTGCCTAACTTCATTAGAGGCCTCTTTGATGCTGATGTGCTCTGTTTCGCCACCCTGCACACTACCGCATACACCGTCTGGTGGTGGATAACAGCCGCATTCGATGGCTTGGTGTTACTGGTAGCCGTATTTGATCTTGACATGTGATAAGAGTACCCTTATTAATAAATAAAAAGGTATATCATGTCACAATTTTCGCATACATATATGTTGCTGGCTGGAATCATCGTTTTTTGCATCTTAGTGCTGTGGTTCGTCCGTGCGTTGAGGAGGACAACCAGACTTTCCGAGGATGCCACCATACTCGTCGCATACACCAAATATGCCGTGCGGGTTTGCATAGGTGACCTCTGGCATAATCCAGATGAACATTCACAAGATGACAAGTGCCGCCATCTCATGAACGCATGCTATCTGATGAACAAATTCTATCTCAAATCGAAAGGACTGCCTAAGACGTACAGATTCTCGATCAATGAAAACGGGATGGCGTCCGGAAAGACCTTCGAGGTGCAGTTAGGACCATTCCTGTTCATTTTGACAGATACGCTTACCATGTTGACCGCAAGCCTTGCTCCGATGTATCAGGAGAGGGTTGACTCGTATATGCGCAACCCTTTTTCCGCCAACAGCATCGCGGTCAGTAAGGCAATAGAAGACAGGCTATATCCGAAGTCGAAGACTCTTAGGGAAATCACGGAGAATCTTCGCTGGCTGATAGTGGAGACGGATTTCATGTACTTCCTCTGCAAATAGTGCGGACCTTTACAAAATTGTTATGAGACATTTGTTTATAATACTGATTTCCATGTCTTCACTGATGGCGCTTGCCCAGGAGAAGAATAGCCGCCCTTCATCATACAATTACCGAAGAGGAGTGGAGGCCATTCAAAACGACAACGCAGAAGAAGCGTTAGAGTATCTTAACAAGGAAATAGAAGAAAATCCTAAGAATGGATACGCCTTCTTCTGGATTGCACTGGTTAGACTACAGCGAGAAGAGTACGGACGTATGTTAACCTCAGCCGACTTGTCTATAAAATATCTTCCAAAGAAAGATACTGAATACCTGTACCTCGCATATTCTACTCGTGCTCGTGTCTATTCAGAACTGGAAGATACTGTGAAGGCGTTGGATGATTATGCTTCCGCAATAAAGATAATGCCTGATAATGAGGACGCTTATGAGAAACGCGCTCAGATATACTATGAACAGAAAAAATATGATCTGGCGGACGCTGACTACAGAAAAATAATCTCCTTAGACCAAGGAGGGGTCGTGGGATACATGGGTATTGGCAGAAATAAGAATGCCCGGAAATTGTGGGACGAGGCAATCGTGCAGTTTGATCATGTGGCTAAGCTCTATTCTGATTATTCTTCAGCATTCGCTTTTCGTGCTGAAAGCTACCTTGGTAAACAGGACTGGGATAAAGCTACGGATGATATAGTGAAAGCCCTTGACATCGACGAAAACGCAAAAGCGTTTTATCTGATGCAGGGTCTTGACGACGCGGCGTTTGCGAGTCTTAAAGCCAAGTTCCAGATAAAATCATCCAAAGAGCCCAACTCTGACAGATGGCTTTACTATCTGGGCATTATCCATGAACAGAGGGCGATGTACCCTCAGGCTATAAAATTCTACGAGGAAGCAAACAAGAGGAATCTCTCAGTTAGAACATTGGAGCAATTAGCCTATTGTTATGGCGACAATGGACAATATGAACTCAGGCTGGCTGCCATCGAGAAGGCGTTGGATATGGAACCTGGCAAACAAGTATTGCTTTGTATGAGAGCCGACGCCCTTTACGATGTGGGGAAAATAAATGAGGCTATACTGGAATGGGATAGCATTCTGGCTATGTTCCCGGATAATGTTTCGGGTTATTACAGACGTGGGTGGTTCAAGAAGGCCATTGATGATATAGACGGTGCGATAGAGGATTTCACGTTGGCACTCGTCTTAGACCCAGAAGATGTTCATTCATACATATCAAGAGCGAATATGTATGAAAAACAAGGAAAGAAGGAACTTGCCAGGGCTGACTATGAAAAGGTCATAGAGTTGGAAGCGACTCCAGATGACTATCAGGTCTCCATGTATGCGTACCAGGCACTTGGTGATAATGAGAAAGCGATAGAGGTCATGGACACCCTGATTGCGAGAGACACTACCAAAGCCAGGGTATATTACGAAGCAGCCTGTCTGTATTCAAAAATGAACAGGCAAGATGAGGCGCTGAATCATCTCGAGACTTGCCTCGCGAAAGGGTATCGACGTTTTGCGCATATCGCAGGTGACCATGATATGGATAACATCAGAGAGTCGCCAAGGTTCGTAGAGTTAATCGAAACATATAAATCCAAGGCCGATTCTGAGAATCCCGTCAAACACGAGGGAAACAAAGACCCAAGGAACGTATCGGTATATGAGGTGCCATATACAAAAGACGGCAGCAGCAACCTGTGTAATGTGAAATGCACCATAAACGACCTCCCACTGTATTTCATCTTTGATACAGGAGCAAGCGATGTCTCATTGTCACAGGTCGAGGCGACATTCATGATGAAGAATGGATATATCAACAAAACAGATGTCATCGGAAATGCTTACTTCAGCGATGCCGTCGGCAATGTCAACGTCGGCACGATAATAAATCTCCGGAGTGTTGACTTCGGAGGCTTACGACTCACCAACGTAAAAGCGTCCGTTACCCAAAATCAAAAGGCACCGTTACTACTTGGACAATCCGTATTAGGTCGCTTAGGCAAGATAGAAATAGATAACGCGAACAGAGTTCTTAGAATAACCAATAAATAGTATAGAACCCACCTAATTACATCTTAGGTGATTTTGAGATTTTTCTTAGCAGGTTGCTGTGCGGAAGGAACGATGCGGGCATCGTGACTGAATGAAGGACAGCAACCTGCTGAAGAAAAAGCCAAAAGCATCAAAATAGCAATAACACACAAAGCTCATGTCAATCTTTCATTTGCGTGGAATTTATAGAACACCCCTAATACCCTGAATGGTTCTACAAGATTTCGTGTGGGAAATAGCTCATAGCGTGATAATGAATGGCTCATGATGTGATAATGAATGGCTCATGAAGTCTGTGCGCTTGGATGGCTCATCGTCATGCGACAGCGAAGTCAGCCCAATCGCACGAAACCACCCAAGACATCGGATGAGATTATGCTTTTGTTACTAACAGCCATATACCACCTGTTACTAACAGCCATATACC
>JAKSJE010000049.1 GCA_024398405.1 Bacteroidaceae bacterium | reverse complement strand
GTCCCTATCCGCACATAGAATAAGCCGCGGCTGCCCCTGGGTAGTGCGTGGGATGCAGCGATTTGCTCTTCCGTCTGTTTGTCTTGTCCCGTTTTAGGGGTGTTCTAACACACATGCTCATGTCATACTTTAATTTGCGTGGAATTTATAGAACACCCTTTTATCGTTCGAGGGCCTCGAATTTCACGTTCGAGGGCCTCGAAACAAGCGATTCCTTTGTCAAGTTTTTTTTTAGATTTTCGCAAATTTCCGCAAAATCGTGCTCTGACGCTATTCTGAGGGGGTAGGGTGCAGAGGGTGCACATCAGTCTATAGACTTTTTATTTTTCTCTTTTTAGATTATTTTTTCCATTTCTCGCGAAAGTTATATATTTCATCTGCACCCTCTGCACCCTAAAATCGTAACCAATTAGCAATGAGAGTATTCTAAAAATCGGTTAACAAATTTTGACATTTGCCGTCTATGATTCATCTTTTATCTCTCTTGCCATGATTCTCTGGTTGCTGACACGTCTGTCAGCATCGACTTTCTGCAGGTGGAAAGGGTGGGGCGGTCAGTCGTTTTGCGTGCGACGAGCCAGGACGGACCATGACGTAGGCTTAGGGAACTGACTGCCGGAACATCCTCAGTTCGGTGAGTCTGGTCATCTTCAGTCTCAGCCTTCCGCATGACAGGCTCAGGACGTGTCCGCCGAGTCGTCTGTCTGCCGATATGAAATGGAAATGCCAGCCGCTGCCCGTACTCTCAGCCATGGTCTCCGGAGTATATAGTCCGATGAGTATGCCGGACACGTCGGCATAGTCGAAACGCCGCTCGGCATGTTGCAGTGTCTCGGCAAGTGGCTTGTATGGTTTGGTCTGTGGCATCTCGCTGCGTACGGTCATGCTGCCGAATCGTCCCTCAAGCGTCACGAGGTACATTCCCTGCGGGTCAATGAGTTTGTTCAGCCGCTTCGTGAGCCGGTCCAACGACCTCGATGCCCTGATGCCGCGGCTGACGGATGGGCCCATCTTGGCGACATCGGCGAACGGGACTGTCAGGTGCTCGTCGGCTATGGTCACGCTGCCATCATAGAGGCATTGGAACACGGTGTCGTTGAGCACCACCATCTCTCCGTCTATGCGGTCGAAGGTGCCCAGGCCGCAGTCACCATACTTATGGACTTCCTCAACCTTGACCGTTCCGTCATAATTGCCGTCCATCAACGACTTGAGCGTCGAGACCTGCCAAAGTGTTTGGGCGGATATCCCTGCCGCAGACCACAAAAATGCTAATATCAGATATTTCCTCATGTTATAGAACCCATGTTTGATAAATTTTTATTATTCGGTGAATTTATAGAACCCACCTATATTGTGTTGAACCCACCTTATTCGTGTGTCGAGAGGATGTTGTCGGATTCCTTATTGCTTGTGTCGGTCAGCCGCTGCGGTGTTTGGTGAGGAATAGGAAGAGTACGGAGAGTATGGCGAGTGTGGTTCCTGTGATTACGGACGTGGTCAGTGTCTCGCCAAAGACGACAAGTCCGACGAGTATGGCTGTAAGCGGCTCGAACACTCCGAGGATTCCGGTCTTCGCGGGACCGATGCGCCGGGTGGAGATGGCGATGCAGAGCATAGATATCATCGTGGGGAAGAGTCCGAGTCCTGTCAGGTTGAGCCAGTCGTCCAGTCCGCTGATGCCTTGCATGAGCGAGTGGTCGCCGTCGGTATGGCTGAGTATCAGGAACATGACGCATCCGGACAGAAGCGAGAACATCGTGATGATATCCGACGGCACATCGCTGACGCGTTTGGAGGTGTTCACCATCACGAGATAGAGTGCGTAAGCCAAGGCGGACGCGGCCGAGAAGAAAATTCCCAAAGCATTGAGGGTGACACCTCCGGCGGGCATGCAGATGAGTGCGACTCCCGCCAGCGTTCCTGCTATGGCAGTCCACGACTGCCACGATGGCCGTTGCCCGAGGCATACGAGTATGATGGCTGAGAATATGGGATAGAGATAGACTATCGTCGTTGCCAAACCTGCCGGTATGTACTTGTATGCCAGGAAGAGGCCTTCGCTGCTCATCGCGAACATGACGCCCATGAAAAGCAGCATCGGAATCTGTCGTGGACGTACTCTCACGCTCTCATGTCTCATCGTAAGCAGTATGAGCATCATCAGCATCGCGAGGACGTAACGGAAGAAGAGCATGGAGTGGATTGCCACACCATGCTCGAGTAAGCCTTTAGCGAACAATGGGTTGACTCCGTAGGACACACCTGCGCCTATCCCTGCCAGATAGCCGACCCATGAGCGTTTTCGATTGTCCTTCATTTCGTTCCCTTGCGGGTCGCGGTCTTACGGTAGCCCGCCGGTGGGGGATGCCGGTTGTCAGAAGTAGATGCCTATTCCGATTCTAAGTCCCACCTGACTATGGTCCGTGAAGTCGGTCAGCGACATGTCGTAATAGAGGCTTGGCTCCACTGTCACGTAGCGATTCAGGAAATAGCAATAGCCTATCTCAGGGGTTAGGGTGAAGTCGTTGTAACTCTTGAAGAGGTGGGTGTATTTGAACCCGGCAGCAAGGGTGATGCCGTTCTGCTCGATATAGTACTTGCCTTTCAGTCCCGCGGAGAACTCCTGCCAGGCCTTGTAGCCGTAGTTCAGTCCCAGTTGTCCTGCCACCATCACGTCATCAAACAGGAAATAGCCCGCCGACGCGTCAAAACCGAAATGGAACTTCCTGGAGTCATCGTATGAGAGGTCAAGCCCCGTAAGGGATGCGCCGACATATCTCTTTCCCTTCTCGAACTGTGCGAACGCACTTGTGGCTGTCATAAGGAACAGCGCGAAAAACAAAATTTTCTTCATGATAAACTATTGATTGTCTTTGTTATACTTATCTTTCTTTCTCAATGCCCACCAAAGCGCGATTATGATCAGGGCATAGATGATTATGTTCGGCAGGTTCTTCTGCCATGAGTTCATCCGCATCCCGTCCCACACATAGAACGCAATCCCCATAATGGCAAGCAGGGGTGGAAGCCACTTATACTTTTCTACTCTTCGCATGCCAGACACAGAATAATATCGCAAGAGTCACTGTCATTGTCGCCCCAATGAGATAGGCGATGTTAGGTGAAAACCGGAATCCCTCCTCGGCGATGCAGATGTATGTGGTGCAGACCATTGTCATGAACAGGGCTGGTATGAGGGTGACAAAATGGTTCTTCCCCGCTCTCACTAACCACACGGTGTACGCCCAGAGGGCAATGCAGGCGAGCGTCTCGTTGGTCCAGGCGGAATAACGCCAGAGAATCTGGAAATCGATGAAGAACAAGAACAGGGTCACTGCGAACAACGGCAGTGTCAGTGTGAGCCGTTTGCCCAACTTGTTCTGCTTGAGCCGGAATATCTCGGCGATGATGAGCCTTGCGCTGCGGAATGCGGTGTCACCACTCGTGACAGGTGCGATAACGACCCCGAGCACGGCCAGTATGGAGCCTATGACTCCTAACCACGAGCTGCATATCGCATTGACCAGCACTGCGGGATTGGCGGAGTGGGCGCCGCCCTCAGTCATCAGGTTCATCAGTTTCTCGTACGGGGTAGCCCCCGCCACATTGAGGGTATCGGCGAACTTGATGGCAGCGGCAGCCCAGATGAGCGCCACGAACCCTTCGGTTATCATGGCTCCGTAGAATACTTTCCTGCCATGGCGCTCGTCTTTGATGCAGCGTGCCATCAATGGGCTCTGAGTGGCGTGGAAGCCACTTATAGCGCCACATGCGATTGTTATGCACAGACAAGGGAACACGGGTATGTCACCACCGGGGTAATGGTTGGTGAATGCCTCAGTGACCTCCGGTACCGTACCTTGTCCGAAAAAAATCCCGTAACACAGACACACTGCCATGAAGATGAATACGCCACCGAATAAAGGATAGATACGTCCTATGAGTTTGTCGATTGGAAGTAGCGTCGCTAAGACGTAATAGAGTATGACCACTATCAGCCAGAAGATGCTGCTGCCCCAGAAACCGTTAGTGGGTGTCATTCCGGCGACGAGTTCAGCCGGGGTCCTCGTGAACACGGCGCCGATGAGGATAAGCAAGACGAGCGAGATGACACGCATCACCTGGCGTGCTGTCGTGCCGAGTTCGTCACCTACGATCTCGGGAATGCTTGCACCACCCTTGCGGATGGAGATCATGCCAGTGAAGTAGTCATGTACCGATCCTGCGAAGATACATCCGAACACTATCCACAGGAAAGCGGCCGGTCCGTAGAGTATGCCGAGGATAGCACCGTAGATGGGTCCGGTGCCTGCTATGTTGAGGAACTGTATCAGATACACACGCCATGTTGACATCGGAAGGTAGTCAACGTCATCACGCATGGAGAAAGCGGGTGTCGTCCTCTTAGCTGACGGGGAGAACACCTTGTCAACGACCTTCCCATACAAGAGGAAACCTAACAATAACAATGCGAGGCTCGATACGAATGTGACCATAATTCAAAAAAATCAATAAAAAATCCTTTTAGTTGGGCAAAAGTACACAATATTTCGTATCTTTGCAAGTGATTAAGACTTTTTTTTCATGACGAAGCCGATAAAATACATAATACTCGCCATATTCATCTCGTTTTTCGCCAATGTATCCGCATTCGGGCAGTATGTTCTCAATCAATGGGAGCAATTCTCGTCATCCCCCAAATATGAGACAAGAGCAGTCTGGATAGGCACTATCGGCGGCATTGACTGGCCTCGCATAAAGGCGAACAGTCCGAGAACCCTGGAGCGGCAGAAGCAGGAACTTACCGACATGCTCGATGCGCTGAGACAAGCCAACATCAACACCGTCCTGCTTCAGACGAGGATACGCGGGAGCGTGATCTATCCTTCTGACATAGAGCCTTGGGATGACGGACTCACCGGCTACTGTGGTAAGGATCCGGGTTACGACCCACTGGCTTTTGCCATCGAGGAATGTCATAAAAGAGGAATGGAGATTCATGCGTGGATGGTGACGATACCAGTGGGAACCAGTTCCAAGCAGTCACGGCTTGGCGGCAAAGCCGTCAGCAAGACCCACCCGGAGCTCTGCAAGACGGTCAATGGCGAGGTGTTCATGATTCCCGGACAACCCGGAACGGCAGACTATGTGGCGTCGCTATGCAAGGAACTTGTGACGAGATACGACATCGACGGAATCTCGCTCGACTACATACGCTACCCTGAGAAGGAGTACAATTTCTCGGATGACAACCTCTACACGAGCTCCGGCATGTCGAAAGCCGACTGGAAGAGAGCCAACATCACTCGTATAGTCAAGGCGGTGCACGATGCGGTGAAGCCTATCAAGCCTTGGGTCAAGCTCAGCAGCAGTCCGTTAGGCCGATATGACAATCTGCCCAGATATACCGCAAGCGGATGGGACTGCTACAACACCGTGTATCAGGATCCTAAGCTATGGCTGAAAGAAGGCTGGCAGGACGAACTCTTCCCGATGATGTACTATCAGGGCAATTTCTTCTATCCGTTCGTCTTCAACTGGAAAGAGATAAGCAGCGGACATCCCATCTCAGCCGGTCTCGGCATTTACTTCCTCGACCCGAAGGAGGGCAAGAAGTGGACGCTCAACGACATAAGGGCTCAGATGCACGTGGCGAGGAACAGCCAGATGGGGGGGATATGCTTCTACCGCGCGTGGTATCTCGTCAAGAACTTCAAGAACATCTATCCTACAGTCTGCGACGAGTTCTTCGCTCATCCGTCACTGCCCCAGCCTATGACGTGGATGAAGCGGACCGACACTCCGCCAGCACCGGAGGTGGTGATCAGGCAAGACCGGTACATGACATGGAGCACATACGATGACAAAGACTACTACTACAACGTATATGCCTCATTCACATCACCTGTCGATATCACCCGGGGCGAGAATCTCATCGCCGCGCGAGTGAAGGACTACTATATCGAGATGCCTGACACCACATTGTTTTATGCGGTGACAGTGATGGACCGTTTCGGCTACGAAAGTCCTGCTTGTCAGGAGTGTCCAGATATCAAGCATGGGAAAGTGCAACTCAAAGAGGAGGCCCGTTCGGCCATCCAACGCCACTATTCCCAGCCTTCGGTGTCGAATAGGGGAAAGAAACGTTAGAAGTGATGACAGGAAAGACAATTCAGCGGAAATACAGACAACATAAATACATTCGACTATGGAAACAAATGTTCTATCAAGCAGTAATGACAACTTAGCATCTCAGAATCATGGTGAAACCATAGATGCAAAGATGGATTGGTACGTTCGGGAATACGGAGAGGCCACGGATACAGAGTCCCTACCTCTCGCTGATGTGTATGACAACAAAGACACCGGTCGGAAGATACATGAGTGCTCTCTGGCTGTCGGTCAGGAGGACGTGTCCCGACTGAGCGGGAGAAGTGAGGCGGGACTGTGTGCGGTATTCGCGTCAGCGTTCGGCTTCACGTTGGGTAATTTCGTCAACGACACACATGCCTTGTTCGCCACCGTCTGCCGTGGCGATGATGGTGGGCAGACCTCGGTGACAGTTCCCGTCTATTGCGACTTCAGCAAGACGGATACCGTCGGTTCACTGATCAGACAGGTGAGTGAGCAGGTTCTCTCCGCCGCGGCGAAGGCACCGGCTCCGTTCGAGGAATGCTGCGAACAACTCGGTCTGAATGTACAGAGTTGCATTGTGCTCACAGACAAGCCATGCGATTCACAATCGGACGACCTCTGTACAGAACACCAGATGTTCGATCTGGCAGTCTTCGTGTGCCCTGATGCCGACGGAACATACAAATGTACGGTGCGCTATCCTGGCGACAGATATTCTGACTCGCTCATCGCACGGTATTGCCAGACATTCAACAATGTGCTCTGCCAGATGCTTGTGAAAGATGCCCTTGCCGACATAGACCTGCTTGACGAAGCACAGATGGAACAGGTCCGCGGTTTCAACCACACCGACGTATGTCCGGTATGCGGCAAGTACCGGAACATCGTCGCTTTGTTCCGTGACACCGCCAAAGAGAATCCGTGCGACACAGCAATAGACTATGATGGCAAGATTATCTCTTACGGTGACTTGGACAGGCTCACCGATGTCATTGCCACGATGATTTCCGAGAAGACTGAAGGCAAGGAAAGCAACGGCGTAGGTCTGCCGGTGGTTGCGATACTGCTGCACAGAAGCGAGAACATCGCCACCATCCCACTTGCCTCACTCAAGGCCGGCGCCGCATACCAGCCTCTGGATCCGAGCTATCCACAGGAACGGCTCAATTTCATGGTTAAGGACAGCGACGCCAAACTGCTCATAGCGGACCGCGACCTGATGCCGCTGTTGGATGAATATGAGGGAGAGGTCCTGCTGACCGACGAAATAGCGGCCGCTGTCTCATCCACAAACATAGCGGAAGACACACTGCGACACACTGAGGAGAGACTTGACGAGGAGAGCGCTTTCGTGTTGCTATACACATCAGGCTCAACCGGTGTGCCTAAGGGTGTCATACTGGAACATGGCAACCTGCTGTCCTACTGTGCCTTCAATCATCAGAACACACATGTGACTCGAGAAAGCCGGATCGCTGCTTTCGCGTCTTTCGGCTTCGACGCAAACATGTCTGACATGTATTCCGCACTGACATGCGGGGCTGGTCTCGTGATTGTTCCCGAAGAAATAAGGCTTGACCTTGACGCACTTGCCGACTATTTCACTGCCCACGGTGTGACTCACGCACTACTCACCACCCAGGTGGGCTACCAGTTTGCAACCGCTTTCCCTGAGCATCCTACGCTCAAGGTCCTGGAGGTCGGTGGCGAGAAGTTGGCGGCACTCGAACCACCGACATACACCTTATATAACTTGTATGGACCGACGGAAGGCACCGTGTATGCCACAAGCAAGGTGGTGGAACGCAGAGAGACTAATATCCCTATCGGCATCAGCAACGCCACCGTACCTTGTATGATTGTGAGCAAATACGGCAAACGTCTTCCTGTCGGAGCCGCAGGTGAACTGGTCATAACCGGCAGCCAGGTGTCGCGCGGCTACCTGAACCGTCCTGACAAGACCTCAGAGGTGTTCGGGGTCTTCGGAGCCAAGTCATATAGGACAGGCGACATCGTACGCTACCGCGAGAACGGGGACATAGAGTTCGTCGGACGTAAGGACGGACAGGTGAAGATACGTGGCTTCAGGGTGGAACTGAAGGAGGTTGAATCCGTTATCCGTGAGTATGGGGGAATCAAGGATGTGACTGTTCAGGCTTTCGACCTCGAGAGTGGGGGAAAGTACATAGTGGCATACGTTGTCAGCGATGAGCAGGTTGACGTTCAGGGACTGAACAGTTTCATCGCCTCGCAGAAACCGCCATACATGGTGCCTGCCATAACGATGCAGATTGACGAGATTCCGCTGAACGTGAATCAGAAAGTGGATAAAAAGAAGTTGCCTGCCCCGGAGGCGTGTCCCGCTCAGAACGGTGGCAACGCTACGGAGCGCGACCTGAACATCCTCGAAAAACAACTTGTTGAAATCACTGAAGGGCTTATCGGCAACACGCCAGACATAGCGACACCGCTGACGTACTGCGGTCTGTCATCCATCCTCTCGATGCGTCTGGCTGCAAGGATTTTCAAGACCTACGGCGTAAAACTGACGAGTAAGGAACTGATGGCCGGCGCGACGATACTGTCAGTGGAGGACCTCATCCTGACGAAGGTGTTCGACAAGGATGCGGAGCCGGACTCTAACACAACCCATGCGGCTGATGGTGGCGGACAGACAGAGACCTTCCCGCTCTCATTCGCACAGCAGGGTGTATATCTTGACTGTCAGGCTAATCCCGGCACCATCATATACAATCTCCCGATGGAGGTGAGGTTCCCTGCGTCTGTTGACGCCCGGCTGCTTGCCGACACTGTGAAGACGGTCTTCGAGGCCCATCCTATATTGTTCGCCCACTTCAGTGAGAACGAGAACGGGGACTCCGTCCAGACGCTTGACGCAGAGAAAACAGCGGACGTGCCAGTAATGACCACTGAGTCGGAAGACAGTCTGAAGGTGATAAAGAGGGACTTCCCGCGACCTTTCAACCTGAGAGACGACAGGTTGTTCCGTGCTGAGGTCATCATCATCCAGTCAACAGGTGAGAAGGTGTTGTTGCTCGACATTCATCATCTCGTATGCGACGGTAGCTCCATGGACATCATCATCAACCAGATAATAGACTCACTGAAAGGCTCGCCGGTCATCAAAGAGTCCTATACCTATCTTGATTTCAGTGCTGACCAAAGGCATTTCGCCGACAGTAGGGAATTCACGGAGCACAAGGACTTCTTTGCCGGTCAGCTGAAAGACTTTGAGGCTGTCACCGACATCATGCCTGATGTCAGCAGCGACGCACCGGGCCGGCCGAGGGAGGTCGCTGTTGAAATCACCGACATCGACAGCCGGCAGTGTTTCGGCGGCAATGTCACAGCCGCGGAATTCTGGCTTGCTGCCACGGGCTATGCACTCGGCAGGTTCTCGAACAGCAGCGATGTCTATTTCTCGACGGTTAGCAGCGGCCGACAGAACATCGACATAGCTGATACCGTGGGCATGTTCGTGAACACACTGCCTGTATCAGTACATATCAAGAACCAGACAGTCAGGGGATATGTCGAGGAGGTCTCCTGCACATTCAAGGCGATCACTGACCATGAGAACTATCCATTCTCACATATCGCGGCCGACTACGGATATTCTGCTGGCATAACATTTGCTTACCAGTTGGGACTTATCGGCGAGAGCCGGATTGACGGTCAGGAAGTCACCAGCGAATTGTTCGGATTAGACACACCGAAATTCAGGATATGCATATACATAGAGGTCTATGACGGAAAGCCGTCAGTAGTGCTGGAATATGATGACTCGCTCTATTCCGAGTCGCTTATCCGTTCACTTGCCATGAGCATCGTCTCGACCGCAAGGAACATGATAGCCAATGCGGATGCTCCGGTCAGAGGCTTGAGCATGATGTCCACGGAAGAGATGGCTGCTGTCTGCAATGTCGGCAAGGGTGACGTACTGGAATACGACCAAAGCCTCACACTGCCCGACATCCTCCGCAGGCAGGCCGTACTCACCCCGGATGCCATCGCAGTGGTGTTCCACGACCAATCACTCACGTACAAGCAGTTGGATGATATGACCGAACGCCTGGCCGCACATCTTTCAGCGCATGGAGTCGGACGGGAGACAGTCACGGGTATCATGATAGAGCGGTCGGAACTTATGGCCGTCTTCCCTATGGCTGTGATGAAGGCTGGTGGCGCATACATGCCGCTTGATCCGGAGTTCCCAGAGGACCGTCTGATGTTCATGTGTGAAGACGCTAAGGCTGACATCATTCTCAGCTCCGACGGACTGGCTCGTAAGGTCATGCCTGGCTACAAGGGGCTAATACTTGAGGAGCATGAGTGCAAGGAAATCGTTGCCGGGACGACCGCAAACGGCGACAAGCCCGAAGGTCCTCTGCCGTCATCACTTATGGTGGTACTCTACACGTCTGGCTCGACCGGTAAACCGAAAGGCGTGCTGCTCGAACAGAAGAGCATCGTGAACTTCTGCCACTGGTACGTCAGGGACTTCGCCATGTCGGGTTCCGACCGCTGTGCCGCATACGCCAATTTCGGGTTCGATGCCCACATGATAGACTTCTACCCGACATACCTGGCCGGCGCCACCGTACACGTCCTCGATGCTGACATCCGACACGACCTCGTGGCAATGAGCGAGTACATCAACCGGCACCGACTCACCATATCGTTCATGACCACACAGATTTGCTGTCAGATGGCCACACTGTTCGACTTGCCTACCATGCGCTGTATGTCTGCCGGTGGGGAGAAGATGCCTCAGATAACACCGCCGCCGTTCGACTTCTACAACGTCTATGGTCCTACGGAATGCTCCTTGTTCTCCACTTTCTATAAAGTGACGGAGCCGTCATTCGACGGGAAGATAATCGGCCGGCCGCTTGCCAACTACCAGATTTACGTCGTCGATTCCGACCGGAACGTCCTTCCTATGGGCGCTTTGGGCGAATTGCTCGTCGAAGGACGCTGTGTGGCTCGGGGGTATCTCAACCGGCCTGACGTGAACTCGGATAAATTCATCAGCGGTCCGGTGGATAAGTCTTCCAAGGCATATCGCACAGGTGATCAGGTACGTTGGAATGCCAGTGGGAACATTGAGTTCATCGGACGCATGGATGGTCAGGTGAAGTTGCGAGGCCTACGTATCGAACTCGGTGAGGTCGATACCGTTATGAGCCGCTTCCCATCAGTCCGGCAGGCCGTCGCAGCGGTGAAGGAGGTGTCTGGCTCACAGCATCTCTGCGGATATTATGTGGCCAAGGATGGCATGACCGTCAGCGAAGATGCACTCAAGGACTTCATGAGGGAAAGCCTCACCGGCTTCATGATACCGGACTTCTTCGTCTGTCTTGATGCGATGCCGCTCACTCCTAACGGAAAGATTGACAGGAAGAAACTGCCTGCACCGGAGTCAGGCTCCGTTCAGGACTATGTTGAGCCACGCAATGGTGTTGAGCGTTTCTTCTGCGATGTCGTGGCTCAGACCCTGAATCTCGAACGCGTAGGAGCAACCGATGACTTCTTCCAGATCGGAGGAACTTCGCTGATAGCCATGCGTCTGGTGGTTGCCGTCTCTAAAGGCGGTTACAACATGGTCTATAAAGACCTGTTCGACAACCCTACACCTGAGGCCATGGCAAGATTCGTCTCAGGTGGGACCGTCGGCAGTGGTGGCAACGGCAATGAAGAGGATACGGAGATTACGGACTACGACTACAGCCGCATCGACGGGGTGGTAGGCTGTAACACGCTGGACACCTATCTCAATGACACCTCACGGCACAGTCTCGGCAATGTGTTCCTGACCGGAGCAACCGGCTATCTTGGCATACATGTGCTGCACGAACTGCTCGAGGATTCGGAAATCCCTGCCATCTACTGTCTTGTGCGCGGCAACAAGAAAGTCTCCGGCTTGTCACGACTCCGTACGTTGCTCTATTATTATTTCGACACAGCCCACAAAGACCAAGAGGGTAAACGCCTGTTCGTCATCGAAGGTGATGTGACGAAGCCGTTCGACTATGTCGATGTGCATATCGACACCGTCATTAACTGCGCAGCCAACGTCAAACATTTCTCCTCCGGCACTGACATTGAAGACATCAACATAGGCGGCACACTGAACTGCATCGACCTATGTCTCCGCACAGGGGCGCGGCTGATACACACATCGACTGGCAGCGTCGGCGGCTTCACGGTCAGTGACGACAAGCGCGTCAAACCTCACGTTCTACTTGAGAACGAACTGTATTTCGGGCAGAACCTCGACAACAAGTACGCACGCTCCAAGTTCGTAGCCGAACGTGCCGTTCTCGAGGCCATCGCCGAAAGAGGACTGAAAGCCAAAATTATGCGATTAGGCAACCTCGGCCCACGCAGCTCGGATGGGGAATTCCAAGTCAATTTCCACAGCAACGCATTCATGGGACAACTGAAAGCATACAACACGCTGCAAGCCATGCCTTATACCGCCATGACAGAACAGACCGAGTTCTCGCCTATCGACGATGCGGCACGTGCCATCTGCCTGCTAAGCACTACCAACGATGAATGCACCATCTTCCACGTCCTCAATTCGCACCGGCCGCTGTATATGGACATCATCAAGTGCATGAACCTGTCAGGCTACAACATACTAAATACCGACGAACGCACATTCACGGCCATTCTGCAAGAAGCCCTCAACGACCCAGCAAAGACCGATATACTGCAGTCCGTGCTTGCTTACTCCAGTCGCAGCGACGAAAAGTTCACCATAACCAACTCATACGCTTCTGACTACACCACGCAGGTACTGCTGCACTTAGGTTTCCAGTGGAACATGACCACATGGGACTACATGGAGAGATTCATCCAGAAGATAACGTCTTTCGGTTTCTTCGATAACTAAGGGATAATCGGTATTCACAAGCGTTGTTTTGTGTCACCCATCAGCCCTCGAAGTGGCGAGGACTACCGCAGGCGGTTACGGCATCGAGGTGTCGTGACTCCGATGCTTTCTTGACTTGTCAGGATGGGGCAGGAGAGGGGTATCCCCGAAGGAGCGGAAATGGATGCCGGAAGGAGCGGTCGCGGAGGTCTCCGTCTCCGCTTGCGTTGTAGGACGCCTCAGCGAGTCTTCTTGGATTCGGAGTGTCCACGGAAAATGTGCATGCGCCGTGGCGAGACATGGTGCTTTTGGCGTAACAGCTAAACGTAGGAACAAGATTTTCAGTCTTTTCCTTTGCGTGTTAGGAATAAATTCGTATCTTTGCACTTTCAGGAGCATAGTGGGAATCGCATCCCACATAACAATCATACGCAGATGAACAGATTCAGATATCCGATTGACAATGACCAGTTCCAGGAAATAAGGGAACAGAGTAAGTTGTATGTTGACAAGACCGACATGATGTACGAACTTGCCAACGAATACAAGTACGTCTTTCTCGCCCGTCCTCGCCGCTTTGGCAAGTCCTTGCTGTGCAACACCTTCAAGGCTTACTTCCTTGGGCAGAAGGAACTGTTCGAGGGGCTGAAGGTGATGGGGTTGGAGAGGGAGTGGAAGACGTACCCTGTGCTGCACTTCATTATGAGCGGACTGAAGAACTGCACGATACCCGAGGCGAAGTCGAAGTTGGAAAGCCTTATAC
>JAKSJE010000048.1 GCA_024398405.1 Bacteroidaceae bacterium | reverse complement strand
GTATATAGTTGTTACTAACAGGTGGTATATAGTTGTTACTAACAGGTGGTATATATCTGTTACTAACAGGTGGTATATAGTTGTTACTAACAGGTAGGTAGTTTTAACCGCAGTCTCTGATAGTTTTAACCGCAGTCTCGTGTGGCTTTATCCGCAGTCCGTGTGGCTTTAACACAAAAAACCGTCCACTGACATTCGCAGTCCAGTGGACGGTTGGCATTGCTGAGCGTGATTACCGGGTCTTCTTGGATTTTGAGTGTCCACGGAAAAATGTACATTCGCCGAGGTTTCCGGATTCCGGATTGTGCTCTTCTCGACTGGTTGGTCGCGAGTGGGGGCGCTTATGCACTGGAATCGTGACTTCATGAGTGCTATTGCGCCTGTTTTTTTTGTCGGGTCAAAAAAAAATCCTAACTTTGCGGTTCGCAAAGAAAAACTATTGCTTGATGAATTATTTAGACAGAAACGAGTTCAATTTCCAGCCTTCGCAGGAGGTTGTCGATGCTATCAGGAACTTCGACATCGACAAGTTCTGTTTCTATACCCGGATATATGACCAGGGGAAGAAGAGCATTTTCTCTGTCTTTCTCTCGGATATGTTCGGAATCGATGAGAAGCAGGTGATTCTGGGATATGGAGCTGAGGACATTCTGAAGAATGCCGTCCATTATTTCCTTACCAAGGGTGACAATCACAAGATGATGATACCTAAGTATTCGTGGTGGTACTACAAGTCGATTGCCGACGAGGTGGAGGGCGAGACCCTTCAGTATCCTGTCTTCGAGACTGATGACTCGTTCTGCTATGATATGGATGGGTTGAGGATGATGATTGACGAGGTGCATCCTCGTATCCTCCTTGTGGCGTCTCCAAACAATCCGACTGGTAACGGGCTCAGTCCTGACCAGCTCGACAAGGTCATCGGCATGACGGCTCTGGACACCATCGTGCTGATTGACGAGGCTTATGCGTCATATCTGTCTTCGGACATAACGTATGTGAGGCGTCTGGTCGATGCTCACCCGAACGTGATAATCAGCCGTACGTTGTCGAAGTTCTACGGGCTTCCGGGTCTTCGCATGGGTTTCGGTTTCATCGGACAGAGCGAGGAGATGGAGCGTTTCGCGAGGTACTCGAACAAGTACCTTGGCTATGACCGTCTTTCGGAGGACGTGGCGATAGCGGCCATGAGGAGTGATGCTCACTACCGCGGGATTGCCGATGTGATGGAAGACGCCCGCAGGATGTATAAGGATGAACTCGGTTCGCTGCCTGGTTTCAAGGTGTACAGGAGCGTCGCCAATTTCATCCTCGTCAAATACCCTGTGGAGAAGAAGGCTGAACTGCAGGATGCGTTTTCTGAACAGGACTACAAGGTGAAGTTCATGAATGAGCCTGGACTGACGGAGCATATGCGCATCACCCTTGGCCGCAGGGAGCAGAACAGGAAAGTCTGTGACGTAATCCTTGATGTATGCAAGCGCTGATTCTGGCTGCCGGAATGGCCTCGCGACTCCGTCCGCTGACTGACGACCGACCAAAGTGCCTGTTGGAGATTGGTGGCAGGACTCTTCTCGAACGTACGATTGACGCGATAACAGGTGCCGGGATAGACGAAATCACCGTTGTCACTGGATATCTGAAGGACATGATTGTGTCTTTCCTTGTGGGACGTTATCCGGACCTGACTTTCCATTTCATCCATAACGCTAACTATTCCTCGACGAACAATATCTATTCCCTCTGGCTTGCCCGTGAGCAGGTGGCTGGTGAGGACTTCTTGCTCATGGACAGTGACATCTACTGTGACCCGATGCTGGTGAAGACAATCGTGGGGCAACCGGGGTCGGCACTGGCGCTGAGCCGCCATGAGGTAGGCGAGGAGGAGATCAAGGTCATCGTTGATAAGGATGGCAATATCACTGAGATAAGCAAGGTGTGCAGCGTTGACGACGCAATAGGGGAGTCGGTCGGTGTGGAACGTATGACTGCCGACTACTCCGCTGCCCTCTTCAGGGAACTGGAGCTGATGTGTGAGGAGGAAGGTCTTGTGAATGTGTTCTACGAACGCGCTTTCGAACGTCTCATACCACAGGGACATACCTTCAAGGTGGTTGATACGACTGACTTCTTCAGTATGGAACTTGATACCGTGGAGGACTTTCTCGGTGCTTCACGTCTTGGGATGTAGATGGCTTGGACCTCGATGACTGTCGAAAAAAGAATGCGATATGAGAATCTGTCTTTTCTGTGAGCATAAGTACGCGGTTGACATACTCCGCCCGATACAGGTCGCTTCGGACAAGGAAGGCGGCAATGACATCCTGTGGTTCGTGGACAGTCGCCACATTCCCGATTTCCCTCTGAAGGACGAGGTGAGATACACGAACTCCATTCAGGAGGTGTATGATTTCTCACCCGAGGCGTCGTTCTGTCCTGGCAACATAATGCCGTACTACCTTCCAGGTGTGAAGATAGAGATATTCCACGGCTATGCAGCCGAGAAGAAGGACCACTGGGTGATTCGCCGCTACTTCGATACCTATTTCACTCAGGGACCGTTCTTCACCAAAGGGTTTGAGCGACTCTCGAGGAGATACAAGGACTTCGAGGTGCTTGAGACGGGCTGGCCTCGTCAGGACTGGATATTCAGCAACCTCCATGCCTTCGATGCTCAGCGTGAGCAATACCTCACGAGATACGGGAAGAGCCGTATAGTGCTCTACGCCCCAACGTTCTCCCCGTCACTTACTTCGCTTCCCTACATGATGGACGCGCTGAGGGAGTTCGCACAGAAAGAGGATGCCGTGCTTTTGCTCAAGTTCCATCCACTCACAGCCAAGAGGCACATCGACGAATACAAGCGGCTTGCCTCCGAGGTGGAGAACATCATATGGATAGATGATTTCACCGTGACGAAGTACATGCTGATGAGTGATGTCATGATAAGCGACACGAGCAGCACGATCTATGAGTTCCTGTTGCTTGACAAGCCTGTCATCACGCTTCGCGCCGTTGCCAAGGAACGGTACTGGCGCGACATGAAGAACCCGGCAGAACTCCGTCAGGCATATCAGGACGTGCTGAACGATGACCAGTACACGCAGCTCCGCCGTTGGGTCATCGATAACTATGACCCGCATCTCGACGGCAGGGTAGGTGAGAGGATGCTCGAGGGTGCACGGGACTACATCCGCCGACATGGCGTGCCTAAATACCGTAAACTGAACCTCTGGAGGGTCTATACAAGCATCAAGACCTTCGGACGTGTCAAGAGGTGAGGACAGAATGAAAGGCTCATGGCACACATGCAGGCTTTGGGCTGTGGCGCTTGACATGCTTTTATCGTATGTGGCGTTTGCCGCGTGTCGTTGTGTCTTCGTCTGTTGCCATTACCAGCCGTCAATCATTGACCTTCAGTTCGTGAAAGGCTCTTTGGTGTTTGACACCTCTGCTATCCTTTATACGAACTCGCTGTTCATCCTGCTGGTGCTGCTGCCTTTCCACTGGAAGGAGAACCATTCGTTCCACGTCTCCATGAAATGGCTTTTTGTCTTTGTGAATGCAGTCTGCGTTGTCTTGAACATGGCGGATGTGGTGTACTTCGGCTACACCGGAAGGAGGACTACCCTTTCCTCGCTGAGGCAGTTGCCCGAGGTTGACCATGCCGCAGGTATCATCTGGACCGAATGCGTCAGTCACTGGTGGCTGGTGGCAATAGCGTCTGCGTTGATAGTGATGCTCGCAGGATGCTACGTCAGGCCTTTGGAGAACACGAGGAATCTCAGGTGTTACTACATGAGAGGTGTGCTATACATGATTGTCGTAGTTCCCTTGTCGGTTATCGGAATGCGTGGCGGCCTGTCCGCGGGAACCAAACCGATGACTGTCATCCATGCCCTCCAGTACTCTTCGAAGCCATCACATGCCCCGGCGATAGTGAATACTCCGTTTGCGCTCATACGTACCGCCGGCAAACATTCGTTCCGTAATCCGCATTATCTCGACATGGATGTGGCGGACTCACTGTACACACCGGTACACCGTCTGTCACCCAACGGACAAAAGCATAGGAACGTGGTTGTGCTGATTCTTGAGAGCTTCGGCAAAGAGTACATCGGGGCATACAATGACTATCATGGATATACGCCGTTCCTTGACTCCCTGATCTCAAAGAGTCTGACATTTAGGTACTCATACGCCAACGGCCGTGTGAGCATGGATGGGATACCTGCCATCCTTTCAGGCATTCCGATGATGGAGGAGAGTTATTTCCTGACAGACGCCTCGCTGAACAAGGTCAGCGGCATTGCTGGCGAACTCGGAAAGATGGGCTATTCATCAGCGTTCTTCCATGGGGCGGAGAATGGGTCTATGGGTTTTTGCGCCTTTGCCAGAGCATCGGGTTTCGGTCGCTACTATGGCATGGATGAGTTCTGTGAGGACTCGAGGTTCATGGGGGAGGACGAATTCGACGGGAAGTGGGCGATATGGGACGAGCCGTTCCTGAGATTCTCTGCCTTGCACATCTCTGACATGAGGGAGCCGTTCATGGCTGCTGTATATACTGCCACATCGCATCACCCGTATGTGCTTCCTGAGGAATGTGCTAATGATTATCAGGACGGGGAACTTCCTATCCATAAGTGTGTCAGTTACACCGACAATTCCCTCCGCCAGTTCTTCGCTCAGGTCAGTGGCGAGCCTTGGTTCCGTAATACCCTGTTCGTGATAACGGCCGACCATACGAACCAGTCATGCCGTGATGAATACCAGACGGACCTCGGTAGGTATGAAGTACCTATTATATTCTATGACCCAGAGGGGCGCGTCCCGACCGGCATGAGTGATGTCGTGGCCCAACAGACGGATATAATGCCTTCTGTGTTGGCGTTGACAGGATATGAGGGGGAATTCCTGAGCTATGGCAAGAACCTTTTCTCCGATTGCCCTCGGCAGTGGTATGCGGGATTCAACAATGGTGTCTATCAGTACATCGAGGATGACCGTCTGCTACTCTTCGACGGTACGAGGCCAATCGCCTTGCACGCCTATAGGACAGACCGCGGTCTGGAGCGTAATCTGCTGGGCAGTGGTGCGAATCGCCCTTGTGATATGGAACGCCGTCTGAAGGCGATCATACAATCATACATGGTCCGTATGGCGGGTGACGGACTGACGCCTTAGCCATTCTTCTTTAGTCCTTCTCCAGCGTTTGTGAGTCCATAGCCACAACTCAGGACGTGCCTTGATGTCAGCTTCAAGCAACTGCATGTATCTGTCGGTCGCCTCGAAGTCGGGGACGTCTTTTGAGTCTTCGCAGATAGGTATGGCCTCTGCTACGTAATGACCGCGCTTGGGGCTTGTTACCCTGAAATAGTAAATCATGGCATCCATCTTCTTCCCAATCTGTTCGCAACCAGTGAAGACAGCGGTCTCGTGGTTGAGGAACGGAGTGAAATGGTGTATGTTCTCCCACTTTGGCAGTTGGTCACTGATGAATCCGCAGATGATTCTCGTTCCTTCCATCCTATGCTTTATTAAGGTCCTGACGGCCACTTTCATCGGTATGTTGATGCCACCGTACTGCGTACGTACCCTGTTGAAGACGCTGTCCATAGTCTTGTTGTAGAGGGGATGGTATATCTGGGCGCACTGACCGAACGGAGTCCAGTACTGGAGCGAAGCTATCCACTCCCAGTTGCCGTAGTGTCCCAAGAAGCAGAACCAGTCCGTCTTCCCCCTCTGGAAACCACGCTCGACTTGCTCCATGCCGATGAACCGCATCCGTCTCATCATCTCCTCCTTGGACATGGAGAACTGCTTCACGATCTCAGGCACAAGGTCGCAGAAATGATGGTAGAAGTCGCACTCGATCTTGTATAGTTCCTCCTTCGACTTCTCAGGGAAACACTCGCGCAGCTGGCTTCGTACGACCTTCCTCCTGTAGAACATGTGAACGAAAGGGTAGGCTATATCGCTGAACAGGTATAGGACTTCCAGTGGAAGAAGGGATATGAGCCAAAGTAATCTATATACAAACTTGTCCATTTCGCCGCAAAGTTAATAAAAGTTTAGCGATAAGACTCAAAGTTATCGGATTTTTTTGTAAATTTGCAGTCCAAATAAGGTGAAAATGAGAGTTACACTTCTTCAACATGATTTGGTGTGGAAAGACCCAGAGGCGAATGTCAGGTGTTTTGACCTTGCGATTGACCGTAATCCGGGTTCGGATGTCTATGTGTTCCCTGAGATGTTCTCGACGGGGTTCATAACCCAGCCGCGTGGGTGTGCTGAGACGGACGATTCTGAGACCCTCCGATGGATGATACGGAAATCGCGTCAGGCAGATGCCGCGCTTGCCGGAAGCGTCGCTGTGGAAAGTAATGGCAGATACTACAACCGTTTCTATTTCGTCAAGCCCGATGGCGAAGTCGTGACTTACGACAAGAGCCATCTGTTCGTGTATGGCGGTGAGGGACTGTACTATTCGGCTGGCTCAGAGCGTGTCATAACCGAATTCCGCGGAGTGAGGATATTGCTTGAGATATGCTATGACCTGCGATTCCCTATGTGGTGCCGTAACCAGATAGGCACCGACGGAAAGGCAGTATATGACATGATTATCTATTGTGCTGAATGGCCACTCGCGCGGAAACTGGCTTGGGACACGCTAATACGTGCGCGTGCCATCGAGAACCAATGCTTCGTCGCCGCATGCAACCGCGTCGGTAAGGACGATTGGGGCGAGTATTTCGGAGGGTCTGCTCTTGTGCACCCATATGGGCATCTGCTGACCGAAGAGGAAGAGTCTGGCAGCGAATGTGAACTTACAGGTGAAATCGATATGGAGCAACTGGAGCGTTATCGCACTAAGTTCCCCACGTTAAATGATATTCTATGGAAAAAAGACTATTGTTAGGTGATGAGGCTGTCGCCCTCGGAGCAATCCGTGCGGGATTGTCGGGCGTGTATGCCTATCCAGGCACGCCGTCAACCGAGATCACGGAGTATATTCAGAACAATGCCCCTGAAATCAGAAGCCGTTGGTGCACCAACGAGAAAACTGCCATGGAGGCGGCATTGGGCATGTCATACGCAGGTAAGAGAGCCTTGGTGTGCATGAAACATGTCGGTATGAACGTATGTGCTGATGCGTTTGTGAACTCGGCGATTACGGGTGTGAAAGGCGGACTCGTTGTGCTTGCCGCCGACGATCCGTCGATGCACTCCTCCCAGAATGAGCAGGACAGCCGGTTCTATGGCCGGTTCGCCATGCTGCCGATAATGGAGCCGTCAGATCAGCAGGAGGCATACGACATGATATCTGTCGCTTTTGACTTGTCAGAGTCCTTGGCGCTTCCTGTGTTGATGCGTGTGGTCACACGTTTGGCTCATTCACGCGCCTCTGTGACTATTGGGGAGGGCAGGGCACAGAACGCGCTCTCTCCTGATTCCGGCAAACACTGGGTGCTTCTCCCTGCAATCGCTCGACGTAACTATGTGTCATTACTTGGGAAACAGACCGTGATGGCTCAGGCATCGGAAAACAGCGAGTTCAATGTCCTTGCGATGCGAAGTGCTCAGACGAAAGTTCCTCTCGGTATCATAGCCTGTGGCATAGGATATAACTATGTGATGGAGACTGGCACTGAACTGCCGGTGCTCAAGGTGTCGCAGTACCCGCTTCCGGCAGGGAAAATCAAATCACTGGCTTCCAAGTGCCAGGAAATCCTCGTGGTTGAGGACGGTCAGCCGTTTGTCGAGGAGTCCGTCTGTGGTCTCGTGCCGGGCGTCCCTGTCAAAGGCCGTCTGACTGGCGACCTGCCGCGTACCGGCGAACTGACTCCGGACTCTGTGGCATCGGCGCTTGGATACTCGTCAACTGCTCCGTCGTCAGCCGATCTTCATCTTGCGGCGCGTCCTCCTCAGCTTTGCCAGGGGTGCGGACATCGTGATGTATATACCGCGCTGAAGCAGGTGGTGGCTGAATATCCCGGAGCCAAGGTGTTCGGTGATATAGGCTGTTATACCCTCGGTGCCTTGCCTCCGTTCCAGGCAATCGACAGCTGTGTGGATATGGGCGCGTCCATAACGATGGCGAAAGGTGCTGCTGATGCGGGCGTATGGCCGGCTGTGGCGGTGATAGGAGACTCCACGTTCACGCATTCCGGCATGACTGGCTTGCTTGATGCCGTCAATGACAATGCTTGTATCACAGTGATACTCTCGGACAATCTCACTACTGCCATGACTGGAGGTCAGGATTCGGCGGGGACTAACAAGTTCGAGCAGATATGCAAAGGCCTCGGTGTCGAGCCGGAACATGTGCGTGTGGTGGTTCCGCTCCCGAAGAACATGGAGGAAATCACTCGAGTCATACGTGAGGAAATCAATTATCGTGGCGTAAGTGTCATAATTCCGCGCCGGGAGTGCATCCAGACATTCCGCCGCCATTCAAAGGAGAAAAAACAATGAAAAAAGATATAATACTTGCAGGAGTCGGTGGCCAGGGCATTCTCTCCATCGCGACAATCATAGGTGAAGCGGCTACTCTGTCGGGTTTGTTCCTGAAACAGGCGGAGGTACACGGCATGAGCCAGCGTGGAGGTGACGTACAGAGCAACTTGCGCCTGTCCGACGAACGGATATACAGTGACCTGATCCGAAAAGGCACGGTGGACTTGATTATCGCCATGGAGCCGATGGAGGCCCTGCGTTATGTTGACTGCCTTTCCAACGATTCGGTAGTCGTGACAAGTTCTCGTCCGTTTGTCAACATCCCGAACTATCCAGAGGATATCCAGGAACAGATAACACGTTTCATGGAGGCAAATCCGGGAATCCGTTTTGTGCAGGCAGACATTGAGGAAATGGCAAAGGATAACAAAATCCCACGCAGTGCCAATGTGATTCTGCTTGGAATGGCGGCTTCATACCTTGACATACTAACAGCCGACCAACTTAGGAAAGCGGTCGGCTGTGTCTTCGCATCCAAAGGCGATGCGGTTGTCGAGGCTAATTATAAAGCCTTTGACTTGGGAATGAGTGTCATTCTCCAGGAGTGATAGCTCCGGAAGGACAAGCGTCAGCGCATGTTCCGCAGTCAACGCAAGCCTCAGGGTCGATGACATATTTGCCGTCACCTTCTGAGATAGCACCTGATGGGCATTCGCCTTCGCAAGTTCCACACATCACACAGTCATCTGTAATAATGTAAGCCATAATAATTGTGTTTATAATTGATATATCGGTTGCAAAGTTAGGAAAAAATCCTTACATTCCAATCCTGGCTCCGAATATTTTTTGTTGAATACAATATTTTGCAGGCTTTTTCGTTAATACAATAGTTGGATTACACAATATCCTGGCAATTATTACTAATAAAAGAGAGTCCTTTCCCTGGTGAACAGAAAAGCAAGACATATCGTTTCCCTCCTCTGTGTTGTCATCCAGATGTCGGCAGCGGCCCAGGTGCGCAAGGTGATGAACCGTCCGTACATTGATACCCGACCTTACCATTATGGTTTCCTCTTCGGAATGAACATGATGGATCTTGAGTTCGAGAACAATGGGTACGTTGACGCGGACGGTAACCAGTGGTTTGCAGAGGTGCCTCATTATGACCCTGGCTTCTCTGTGGGGATTCTTGGCGAACTCAGACTCTCCAAGTATTTCGCTTGTCGTCTTGTGCCGACGATGCATTTCGGCACGAAGACAGTGATGTTCCGGAACCTCAACGCGAATCCCGATGCGAAGAGAACTGACTCACAGCAGATACGGTCGGCTTATTTCTCCGTTCCTGTCGATGTCAAGTTCTCTGCCGAGCGATTCAACAACTATCGCCCCTACATGATGGCGGGTGTTAATCCCGTCTTCGACCTTACCGTGAAGAAGAACAAGAACTTGCTGATGAGGAAATTCGATTGCTTCGTCGAGATAGGAATGGGTTGCGACTTCTATCTCCCATTCTTCAAGTTCATTCCTGAAATCAAGTTCTGCTATGGTCTGTCAAACGTCATCGACAAAGACCGTTCCGACCTCACCGACAGCAGTCTTAGAATATTCACTCAGTCTGTTGATGCGGCGACATCGAAGATGGTGGTCGTTTCTCTTTATTTTGAATAGCGTCTAAATGAGATATTCATTCATAATACCCGTATTCAACCGTCCTGACGAGGTCAATGAGCTCCTTGACAGCATGCTTGCCCAGTCAGTGACTGACTTTGAGGTGATAGTCGTTGAGGATGGCTCGTCCGTGCCGTGCGAATCGGTTTGTGACAAGTATGCCGGGAGACTCAATGTCCGATACTACTTCAAGGACAACTCAGGTCCTGGGCCGTCTCGCAATTTCGGAGCCGACAAGGCCCTGGGTGATTATGTCATCATACTTGACTCCGACGTGGTACTGCCTCCTGACTATCTCGCGAAAGTCGATGCTGAGCTGCAGACGGAATCCTGTGACGCCTTCGGCGGACCGGACAGGGCGGGCGAGGGCTTCACTATGGTGCAGAAGGCCATCAGCTACAGCATGACATCGTTTTTCACCACTGGAGGCATTCGTGGCGGAAAGAACAAATTGGATAGGTTCTATCCTCGTTCCTTCAACATGGGGATACGTCGTGATGCATTCATCGCCCTTCATGGTTTTTCACGTATGCGGTTCGGTGAGGACATAGACTTCTCCTATCGTATTATCGGGAAAGGATATTCTTGCCGCCTTTTCCCAGGCGCCTGGGTGTGGCACAAGCGTCGCACCGACTTCGACAAGTTCTTCAAGCAAGTGTTCAATTCCGGCATTGCGCGTATCAATTTGGAGAAACGTCACCCTCATTCCATGAAACTCGTACACATGTTGCCGATGTTGTTCACCTTGGGCGTAGTATGCTTGTCAGTGCTGGCTCTGCTGCTGCGGTTCACCGCGCCCGGACTCTGGTGGATGCTGCCACTGCTACCGATTTTCCTTTTCTCCCTTACGGTCTTTGTTGACTCGTCGGTCCGCAACCATAGCTTGCAGATAGGCATCTTATCGGTTGAGGCTGCTTTCATTCAACTCTTCGGCTATGGTCTCGGTTTCCTCTCAGCGGTGTGGAACAGGTGCGTTCTCGGCAAAGGTGAGTTCTCCGCATATGAAAAGACATTCTATGACTGACGGACGACGTGGCATAAAGGACTGGGCTGTAGAGGATCGTCCGCGTGAGAAGATGATGGAGAAAGGCGAGCAGGCGTTGTCAAACTCCGAACTCCTTGCTATTCTCATTGTCTCAGGCACGACGCGGCAGTCTGCGGTCGAGTTGATGCAGGATGTTATGCATGCCTGTGACAACCGTATCTCGCGCCTTTCCCAAATGTCGGTGGAGGAACTGACTATGTTTCCCGGCATCGGACCGGCCAAGGCAATCACGATAAAGGCAGCCGCTGAACTGGGACGTAGGCGTTCACTCGAAAGGGCGGATGACATCACGCAGATAGCCAATGCGGATGATGCCTACAATATCATGCACCACCTCATGCGTGATCTCTCGCATGAGGAGTTCTGGGTGTTGCTGCTTAACAACAACTCCCGCCTGATAAAGAAGGTGCGTCTGTCCTCAGGCGGACTTACTGCTACGGCGGTGGACGTCAGGATATTGCTGAAATATGCACTTTTGGCCGATGCGACACAGTTGGTCGTATGTCATAACCATCCGTCGGGCTCTATACGTCCGAGTGCGGATGACACACGTCTGACGGAAAGAATACGTCAGGCATGTCAGACCATGAACATACGTCTTGTCGATCATGTCATCATAACGGATGGTAGATATTATTCCTTCCTCGAAGAAGGCAAACTCTGATAATGCTCTATGACAGAAGAACAGAAATATCATATCGAGGTCGAGACCGTCAATATGCTCCGCAGCGTGTTCGACCCGGAGATTCCGGTCAATATCTATGACCTTGGACTGATTTACAAGATTGACGTCGCGGAAGTCGCCGGCGCACCTGAGATCAATGTCGAAATGACACTGACGGCGCCCAACTGCCCTGCCGCTGATTTCATCATGATGGATATTCAGGAGAAACTTGAGTCAATCGACGGGGTGAACAAGGTGAACGTCACTCTCGTCTTCGAACCTGAATGGACGAAAGAGATGATGAGTGAGGAAGCTAAACTTGACCTGGGACTCCTATGAAGAACGTGTATTTCATATCAGACGCTCACCTCGGGTGCCGTGCGCTCGAACATGGCCGGACGCACGAACGCCGTCTGGTCAACTTCCTCGGCGCCATCAAACCGAAGGCAGAAGCAGTCTATATACTTGGTGACTTGTTCGACTTCTGGTTTGAGTACAAGGACGTCGTGCCAAAGGGATTCACCAGAGTGCTTGGCAAGATTGCCGAACTCACTGACAGTGGAGTGGAAGTGCATTTCTTTGTCGGAAATCACGATATGTGGGTTACTGACTACCTCCACGATGAATGCGGAGTGGTTATCCATCATGAGCCGTGTACCTTGGAGATATATAATAAGGTGTTCTTCATCGCCCACGGACATCTTATCGATACCGCGCAGGGCGGATTCTGGGAACGTATGATGATGTGGCTCTTCCGCAACCAGGTGATGCAGAGCCTGGCACGTTCCATCCATCCCCACTTCTTCATACCATTGGGATATAAATGGGCGCGTCATAGCCATATACATCACCATGAGAATGGCGACCCGGTGTACAGAGGTGAGGACAATGAGCGTCTTGTGGCTTTTGCGAAGGACTATCTTGTGAGTCATCCTGAAATCAATTATTTTATGTTCGGACACCGTCATATCGACCTGGACCTGGCACTCTCTGACGAGGCGAGAGTGATGATATTAGGACAGTGGTATTCGCTGTTCACCTATGTGGTATTCGATGGTAACGAACTTGTGACTAACCATTTTATCGAAGGCGAGACAAAAATATGATAAACAGCAGCAGGCTTTTTGTGTTAAGGAATATCATTTCCAACCAGAGAATTGTCAGTCAGGAACAGTTGCTGGCTCTTTTGAAAGACCGCGGTTATGAAATCACCCAGCCAACTCTCTCTCGCTACCTTCAGGCCATCCATGCCCACAAGGTCGAAGACGAAAGCGGAGCCAAGGTTTACGTACTGCAGGAGACCGACCGCTATATTCGCATACCGCGCTCAGTGGCGAAGCGCAACGAGGAGAAACACTGGTATGTGATGCTGGTCCGGGCAAATTATGAGAAGAGAACCGCCGAGGCCCTGACCGAGAAAGGGATAGAGAACTGGGTGCCGGTCCAGACAGTGCGCCGCCGCTGGTCGGATCGCATCAAGATAATGCAGGCATTGGTGATTACCAAAATCGTCTTCGTACATTGCACGGAGATCCAGCGCCGCAAGGAATCGTTTATCACAGGGATGACAATGTCGTATCTGATGGATCGCACAGTCAATCTTCCTGCCACAGTCCCGGAGTTCCAGTTGGAGGCATTCAGGGAGATGATTGCCAAGTCGGAACAACCGGTGGAGTTCACAGAGGAACTGCTTCGCCCAGGTGAACTCGTCGAGATTGTCAGGGGAAATCTTGCGGGACAGATAGCCGAGATATGCAAAATCAATGGCAATGACAAGGTCATACTCCGTCTCAATGGTCTGGGCTCTGCCATAACATCCATAGCATTAACGGATGTCGCTCCTATCTCCAAGGACACCAAACGGTGAGATGCACCCAATGCTCTCGGGTGGGACTACATGTTTTTTTTTAGATTTCGAGGCTTGTTCCGTGCGAATCGCAGCGCGGAGCCTCCAGTTATGGGCATGGCATATCGTTCATGTAAGTGAGTGACGCGAGTGTCATGACTGACTGACAGCAAGAATCCGGCTCCACAAGGTTTCGTGTGGGCAATAGTTCATAGTGCGATAGTGAATAGCTCATGATGTCTGTGCGCTTGAATGGCTCATCGTCATGCGACAGCAAAGTTAGCGCAATCGCACGAAACCACCAAAGACATCTGATGAAATCATGCTTTTGTTACTAACAGCCATATACCACCTGTTACTAACAGCCATATACCTCCTGTTACTAACAGCGCATACCTCCTGTTACTAACAGCGCATACCTCCTGTTACTAACAGCGCATATCTCCTGTTACTAACAGCGCATATCTCCTGTTA
>JAKSJE010000047.1 GCA_024398405.1 Bacteroidaceae bacterium | reverse complement strand
CCCATAGTTTGTTAATTATTTATTTTTGCGGGGAATTAATAGAACACCCCATAATCGAGAGACCTACAAACCAGACGGCTGTAGGTCTCTCTCGTTTATGGGGTGTTCTCAAGTAAGGTGGGTCACTGCAGGAGTGAGTCGTTGGTGATGTCTTCGTTACAGGAATCTCTTGTCCATCACGTCCAGCCGGTCTTTGAGCCAACGCTTGAGATAGGTGATCTCATCGGCGTAGGATGATACCGTGTATGAGCGGAACCATTCAAGCATCCCTGTACCTCCCATTCCCGGGAAGCCCCCCTCGGGCATCTGTGGGAAACCGCCGAACATCATCGGTGGGAAGCCGCCCGCAGGCATCTGTGGGAAGCCGCCGAACATCATCGGTGGGAAGTCGCCCGCAGGCATCTGTGGGAAGCCGCCGAACATCATCGGTGGGAAGCCGCCAGTCTGAAGGCTGTCGCGTGTCGTGACTGTGCTGTCAGCGAGCAACTCCGGATATTTCCCGAATTGTCGCTTCTGTGCCTCACCAAGCTGACTGGCATAGTCATCGACTATGGCCATGACGTGCTCATCGCTCAGGACCGTCTTCCTGAGTTCGCGATAACGCACACGCACCATTTCGTTGAGTTCCTTGTCGGTGGCGAACTGCCGCCAGAAGGCAGGAGTGGCTGACGTCTCACAGCCATCGAAAGCCCAGGCGTTTATGTCACCGGCATTGCAGAAACTGCAGCACCCGTAAGCCAGATTGTAGTCCCACACTGACCCGGCATGAAGCAAACCCTTCGTGCCGTCTGCCTTGTCTGGCTCCTTGTAGAAATAGCTGCTCGACTTGTAGGCGTCTGCGTTGAGGCTGAGTTCGGTGTGGATGAAATAGTCAACGAACGAGGCAAGATCGACGTACTTCCCTGCCTTTGCCTTTGGTGAGTCCTTGCTGCAGAGAGCAGCCTCTGCCTCGCTCACATATCTCTTGATGTAGCTGAGTTGTTCTTCGGTGATTTTTTTCTTGGATGGATAACGGCACGTCCACACAATCTCGTCAGTGAAGCCAGAGGAAAGTCCTGGGATTCCGGAACGGAACGTGAGGTCGCTCTGGTCGTATTTGTCGATTCTCAGCAGATAGCCCTGAGTATCGGGGGCTTCGTTCTTCGGGGTCTTCACGTCAACACGTCCCTTCGCCTGCTTGATGGTCTCGCTGAAGCCATAGACACCCTGGTACTCGCCATTGAGCGTGACTTCCACCATACGTAGCCGGGGAGCCCAGTGCCCCATGTCGGCCCAAAGCCGGAAGGCAAGTGCGTCGCGCATCATGGACACATCGTTGTAGGGACAGAGCAAAGCCCACTCATCATCGGCAGGCATACCGAACAGGGGCACGTCGAGGTCTTTGAGGGAGTCGTCCTTTGTCTCGATGGAGAACTTCTTCTGGGGAAATCCCTGCGAACTGTTGCCTCGGTACTTTATCTTGATGTTTCCGTCGTATTGCCCTTCTATCCTCATTCGGGCGACTACCTTCTTCTGGCCGTTGATGGCATTGTCGGTGGAGATCTCGACTACGGGAAGGTCGGAGGTCATTGGCTCAGCCTTACTGCTCTTCTGTGCATAGCCACAGACGCTGAGGCATGCTCCCAGGATGAAAACCAGGTTTCTTATGTTCATACAATGGCATTTTGGTTAGTTATCCATTAGACACAAGACCTCTCAAAAAGGTTTAGTCGGGTTCCGTCATTTCCGTAACGGTCATTTGACGAGCACCTTCCTGCCGTTGATGATATAGACGCCCGGTCGCGGAGATGCCGATGACACCTTCGTGCCTCGCAGGTCGTAGATAGCGTCATCGCGCGTGCTTCTTGCCGTGAGGCTTTCAATGTCCGTCTCGACGGCCTTGACGCAGATGACCCCCTCGCTTGACAGTCGCGAGGTGTCCCATGCGTAGCCTTCCTTCGGTGATTCAGGTATCATCGTGACGGCGCCGCTGACTGTGCGTCTGCCAGAGCCTTTCAGCACCACGAACTCCGCGCCGTCGGGAATGGCGACGGTCGATGTGGTCCGCATATCGATGGTGAGGTCCCTCAGCGTGGATGGTCCGTTGATTGTGACGGCATCGCACGAGACGGAAGTGCGTGTGGTCTTGTAGTTCACGAGCAGACGGCTGATCTGCCATGTGCCGGAGCCGAGAGTGCCAGAACCGGTGAGAGTCCCGATCTTATGCACATAGCTCGCCTCGCTGCCGTTTCCGGCCTTGAAGCCTGCAGCGTAGGAGTCGGCATCCAACTTGAGTGTGGCTTTGGAGAGGTCCATGCCTTGCACGAAACGGCAGTTGCTGGTGGTGACCTCATAGACTCCCTCGAAGGCGGAGGTGTTGGTGGATACGTCACCGCGGACGTATGGGAAGTCTATCTTGAATGTGCCTTTCCCTTTCAGCGTACCCTTGATGGCGCATCGTTGTCCGGCATGGAAGGTGAGTGTCTTGCCTTCGTCAATCTCGATGGTGTTCTGGATGGTAGGTATGGTGGATGTGGAGTTGCAGTTGAAGACGGTGAACGTGGAGTTGCCGGTTACATGGATGCTGGATGTCGGCTTGCCAATGGTTGTGTTCCACGCTCCCATGGCAAGGATGCCTGCCTGCAGGATTGTCTTGCCCCAGCTATTGGCCCCGGCGTATGTGATGTTGAGCTGGCCGTTGCCTGTCTTGAGCAAGGTCCCGTTGCCCTTGACCTGCCCCTTGAGCGATGTCACTCCGCTGGCAATCTGCAAGGTGGCCGTGTCATTGAGCGTGACGCCACGGTTGGTTGCCGTGTTGGCGTTGCTGACTATCAGCGTGGCCTGGCCGAGCTGCAGGTTTGCCGCTGACGCTGACGCCGCGCCGATTGATGACGGGACACCGGCATCGGCAAGTTCCTTCACCGTTACGGTGCCTGAGTTAATGATGGTCTTGCCGGTGTAGTCACTCTTGACGGCGTTGAGGGTCAGCCTGCCGGTGCCGTTGACGATAAGGTCGCCGGTACCTGACAATCCGCCTCTGCCACTGAGGGTATAAGACTTGGTGTCGTTGATGAAAGTGGCTGACCCTATAGGGATGAGTTCATCCACCGTGATGTTTGTCTGCTGAGCCTCGTCACCGAACACCACACTGTCCCCAGCCACGAATCCGGTCTCCTGGTCATCAAGAGAGAAATTCTCGGTCTGATAATCCCATACCCGGCTCTTGGCACCGGTCCAGAAGACATTGCCTGATGCTTCCCGCTGGTCATGGATGACAAGCACGATCCGTCCTCCGTCCGTCTCTTCCGAGGTCACGCGCCGGATGCTGTAGTGTTGACCAGTAAGACCTCGTACCGACAGTTTGCTCTCCGCGCCTGAGAACGAGCCACCAAACTCAATAAGCGTATATTCGCCCCCTTGGATGTCATCTGCCACGATGGTGAAGACGAGTGGAGCCGTGACACTGAGATTTCCCCTCACACATACCTTGGCGGCATTGTCGGTGTTTATCTCCATGTACGTCGTCCGCTTGATGTTCAGGTCGTTGGCAAAGGTGATCGTGCTCGTAGGCATGATGCGGCACCCCTCGTAGTTAAGTGCGCCTTCGAGGATGATGTCGGCGACGGTCCCGGTGCCTGTCAGTGTGCCTCGGGCACGAAGGTCAAGTGTGCCGGTGATGTCGCCGTTCAGTGCCAGTGAGCCTTCGGAGACGATTGTGTTGGCGGTTGATGTGTTGTCGCCGTTGAGGACCAGTGTGCCCGGCTGTGATTTCCATAGCTGTGACTCTCCGTCCAGTCCGTCGAGTGTCAGTGTCTGACCCTTCACCGGCATGGCATAGACGTTCCTCACACCCTTGCGTGGCTTGATGACGGTGTTGCCATCGGCAATGCCGAACACATCGGTCTCGTCGTCAGCCACCATGCAAGGCGGCAGTTGCGGCCGTGGCATGTCATAGCCGAGATAGAAGCCGGGGTTAGGAGTCTGATAATATCCGCGTGTGGTGCAATCGCCTCGGTAATGAGGGTCTTGCTGCAGGCAATAGATGTTATTGACAGTGGTCGTGTAGTCGGTGGTCAGTCCCACGATTCCTTCACATACTCCGTTGATTTCCCTGATGACGATGAGTTCCTCGCGCCAGTCACCGATAATGTCGCCCCAGAACTTGCCGCGCTTTCCGTAGCTTGTCTTCAGCTGGTAGCCCGATTCCTTGGCTGGTTCCACGAGACGGCCGCCACCAAAGTCCTGAAAATAGAAATTATAGTGTGAGTCGCTTGTCTGGAGTATCTCGCGGTCGAGTTCGCCATCCCACCACATTCCTTCCGTCGGATAAGTGGCGGATAGTCCTTCTATCCTGTCACCCTTGGCGTCATAGACACCCTCCATAGTTGACCACATCTCCCAGCCGAGGTGGGTCCTGTCCACATCCATGCACTCGCCGCGCCCTACGTCACCCACTGAAGGCAGATACCATTTCTTGATTGGTTCGCCGGTTCCGGCGTCATAGAGAATCTGCCCGAGCATGTCACCGGCATCCTGCTGTATGGCGAAGCACTCCATCCCAGGGCGCTCGGGGTCTATGTCGCTGACTCGGTGGCGGTCGCCATGGGAAATGCGTGCGTTATAGAGTGTACTGCCGTCCTGGTCCATGGCATATTCTCCTGACAACATCTCATCGCAGCCATCACCGTCAACATCGGCGATGCGAATCTGGTGGAACACGACCCCGCCGGTCTTCTTGCTGAACAGCAACTGCCACTGACCGCCGACGTATGCGAAAGCCACGTTGCGGTAGAAATGTGTCTTGCCGTCGGCGGAACGTGAATGGAACTCACCGACGATGCCCGGATGGATGCCGTCGTAATAGAAGATGCCCACATGGCCCTCATGCTTGTTGTATTCCTCACCCATGAGCATGGCTTTATTGGTGCGGTTATACGCCTCGTCATAAGTGAACTCGGCAGAGGCTTTCTCTGCTCCCGTCATGCCATCAACGACAGTCATGTAGCGAGGGGGATTCCGGGTGCTCTGAGTATCGTAGTCGATGATGCCGTCACCATCAGTGTCACCTGTCTGCCTTCCCATGAGATACCTGCCCCAGGTGCCCGTATCCTTGTCCCATAGACGTGTCCCGTCGGAGGTCTGCACGATAAGCTCGCCAAAGCCATCGCAGTCTATGTCGTACGCACAGAGGTTGTCGTTCTGTCCGTCACATGGCTTCTCGTTCACACCGAGGTCGATATTCCAGAGGAACGTGCCATCCGCAAGATAGCCCTCGATATAGTGATTGCGGGAGCCGTCCACCGGACAGCGATCCACTACATAGTCCATCTCTCCGTCACCGTCAAGGTCGCATGGCCAGACGAACTTAGTGGTGAACTTCGACTTCGTGAGGGGTGACTTGTCATAGCGTATCTCCATATAGATGTTACGTTGGCTTTGGTTCTTAAAGAAAAACGGCTTTGACATAGCGTGTTCCCTCGTGTCATCACCCGTTCCGCTTACCATCGCCACTGACACCTCACTGCCGAAAGGAATGGTTGTGACGGTTGTCCTGTAGTTCGTATTCATCAGCGGAGTGGCGTTCACCTTGGTGAAATCAGACTTACCGCTCTTCCTGACGTAGATGTTCCACGCCGCATCTTCCGGTTCCTGGGCCAGGCGACGCCAAGTGACAGTGACATTGCTGCCGTTCTGAACTGCCACGACTCCGCGGCCAAGTGACTGCTGCATACGCTGGGCATTGACTGAGGTATATGATGACACACACAGCAATGCAATCAAGAGTAAACTTTGTTTCTTCATATTATTGGTTAGTACGAATGTATAATCGCCACAAAGGTATGACTTATTTCTGAATTTATCAACGAATAGGCTCATTTTTTGCATTCAGGTGGGTGTACTGTGTCGAAAACCTTGTGTGCTAAAACGAGACAGGGTGGGAACCCATCCGAGTCCCACCCTGCGAGAAGTATTGTCTGGCTTCCTGATCAGAGAGCCTTTGGTCTCAGTCAGCTGCGCAAGTGAGCATAATGAAGCAGTCCGTACGCCATCATGGTCATTGCGCCTTGTCATCCGACGACGGACTGAGGTTTATGATCTCCTCTTCGCCAAGTCCGGTCGCAATGGCTATCATGTCAGTTGACATTCCCAAGGTCTTCAGGTTCATAGCTACGGCAAGAGCCTTCAGACGCTCACCCTCTGCACGACCCTCTGCATGACCCTCTGCACGACCCTCTGCACGACCCTCTGCACGACCCTCTGCACGACCTTGCTCGATTCTGATGCGAGTTGTCTCTCTGTCGGCGATGTTATCCCAGTGGATGCGGAGAGACGCCTCGTATCGGTTGCGCTGACGGGGAGTCATAGCCGCAAGCTCTGCCGCACTGTAGAGGCGCTCAAACACACCTGCTGATGCAATTTTCGGAGTCTTTGTCATCGTTCCCATATTCTTTATGCTGTATATCCATTTATCTAAGTCTGTATCAAGCTCGTCCTCGTCGTCCTTGCAGAAGGACAGCAGGTCGATGAAAATCATGCGGAACTTGTCCGTGAACTGCTCGTGCGTCACCTTATTCATAATCACGTACTCAGACAGCGGAGTGTCGGGAAGGCGGACCTCCCTGAGATGGAAGTTGGTTATGAACACACCATACACGGGACAGGTCTTGTAGTTCCAGTCGTGCTTGCCATTCGCCTGACGGTCTATAGCGCGTGACATATAGTAGAGCGCACGCTCGCGGAATGTCTCCTGTGACTTGCGCTGCATCTCTATGATGACATCGCCACCATCCTCCAGCTTGCAGAACAGGTCGTATATGATAGTCCTGTCTGTCTTGTTAGAAGGGGTCATCTCCTTGTTGATGTAACGTACTGACTTTATGACCTTGCCCTCCTTCTCGAACAAGGCATTCAGGAACGCTCTCAGCAGTTCCTTGTCACCGAATACCCTCTTGAAACCGAAGTCTGTCAGCAGGTCGATGTATTTGGCAGCGGATGGCATCATGATCTTCACGTCTTGCACTCGCAAAGATAGCATTTTATTACGACACACGCAAATAAATCATCAGGAAAATGGCGTGGGGCACAACACGGCATGCCGGCATGTCGGCTTCACGTCACGCCCCGCACTGCGACATCGCGCACCACGTCTCACGCCATTGCCAGAAACGAGACAGGGTGGGAACCCATCCGAGTCCCACCCTGCGAGAAGTATTGTCTGGCTTCCTGATCAGAGAGCCTTTGGTCTCAAGTTGTCATGCATCTGCCTGAATGTGATGTTCTTTGACTTTACGTTCAGGACACTTGCCGGCTTCGAGGCCTTCTTGGTCGTGCTCTTAAGCTTCCAAGCAACCGGAGTGAAGTCCTTCTTCTGAGGTACTGTCACGTAGTCCTTGACCGCATTGGCTGTGAGTGTGAATGTCTCTATGCCATAGCCGAAGCTACCAGCGTCAACGAAGTAAACGTTGTAGAATTTGAACTTGCCATTGCTGAATGAACCGACATAGTCCTCAGCGTCCGCATAGTAATTCCTCATCTCGCCTACCATCACATCGCCGTATGTCGGATGAGTGTAGCCAGTGAACTGGTCTTCGTATGAGAGAGCTCCAGTCTCTGGATCCATCTCGAAGATGAAATCAACATCATAGAACACATGTGAGATCTTGTAGCGGTACTCGTTCTGGTCACTTACTGACAGAGTCAGACCTGGGTCATCAAGCGGAACATCCTCTTCCTCGTTGAAGAACACTGTGTATGTGAACGTACCGATGAAGGTAGGAGTCCAGACTTCCTCTGCTCCACCCACGTACTTGTAAGTGAATGAGAAAGCAGACACCTTCTGGAATGCGCTTTCTGCATCGTAAGAAGCAACCACGACAGTGTAGTCGCCGTCCTCCTGCAATGAGAACAACTTAGGTCCATTCTCTGAGCTTGACTTGCATTCAATCTCGTCATTGAAGATCTTGTCACCAATCTCATCGATTTCGTCCTCAGAGAGGACTCCAGGGCAAATGGCATAACGATAAGAAGCGACATCAGCACCCTTGATGAAGTTCACGACAGCACCGGCGTCAGCGCCATTGATGTAACCACCTGCGTATGCCATCGACATGGAGAAGTCCTTGCGGATGAAGCCGTCAACGAGGTTAACCTCAACACCATGTCCGAAATAACCGGCACTTACGTAGTAGATAAGGTAGAGCGAGAACGTACCTGTCTTCGGATCGTATGTGCAAGGATAGTTGTCATAAGACAGGCCTTCCTGATAGTGCGGCATGTCAGCAACCCATACCGTACCATAGGTTGGGTGTGGGTCGTTGATGTCGGTCTCAGGAACCTGAAGGTCATAGAGCCCGGTAGCGGCATTGTAAGTACCATTGATGATGAAGTCAATGCCCCCACCCCAGTTACTGATATTGAACTGGCACTCGGCAGGGTTGAGAAGTGACTGACGGAAATAAATCGGCTGCTTGTCATCTCCTGCCCAATAGAGGTTGTAGGAGTAAACCGCAGTCTTTGCGGTGGAAGAGAGAGGCCAATTGGCAGCCTCGTAACCGGCAGCTTTCCAGTCTGCGAGTGAGCCGTACCATTCTGTCCAAGGGGCATACTTCACACCGAGTGTGACCGCACTGTCACCGTATGGCGTGATGGACTCAGCAAGAGCGAGACCGAGATTGAATGCCTGGTCAGCGTTCTGCTTGAAGTGGTTGAAGTCGAATGTGACAGTCAGCGGAGCGGTCTTCTCACCTGCCTTGAACGAGACTGTGCTTGGTACATTGAAGATGTTGTCATTGGTGGTCTTCGTGATGGCAACAGTAGCATCCTTGGAGTCATCCACACGATAGATGTTGTATGTGATTGAGTTCTGGCCATCAGCCAACAAAATATCCCTGGAGTCCTCGTTGGAGAAGTAAGCCTGCATACCTGACGTCGCTGGTGTCGGCTCGTATGATGCCTCTTCCTCTGAGCAAGCCGTGAAGAGCATCGCAGGCACGGCAAGCATCAAAGCCATTAATTTATATACTGATTTCATATATTGATTTGTTTTAAGGAATTAATAATCTGTGCCTGCTTTATAGCATCCAGAAGGATCAGGATTGTTCCAACCTACGAAGGCTCTGTTGTTGTTTGCCTCAGTCTGGACGATAACGATGTTCATCCATGCCGGACGGGTCTTTACGTTGAATGCCGTGTTGGCAGAGAAGTTAGTACCGTTGTAGTAACGTTTAACGCCCTTGTCAAGACGCTTGTAGTCGAAGTAGTTGATACCCTCGCCCCAGAACTCGATACGCTTCTGGAAGAAGATCTCGTCGATGAGACCCTCTACGTCCTCAGCCTCGCACTTGAACTGAGCGTAGCGATACTGCTTCATGAATGCCTCGAAGAGTTTCACACCACGAGCCATATCCTGATGAGCGGCAGCCTCAGCCTCGATGAAGTACATCTCCTCAACTCGCATGAGTGGGTATGCGGATGCTGAGCCGATGGATGACTCGCCGATGTTGCCCTGAGCCGGACGGAACTTGAGCGCAGTGTAGTTAGGAAGTTTCTCGAACTTGTCCCTGGTGAGAAGAGTAGGCTCTGTGCCGGCGAGAGTAGTTCCTGCAGGAGCCTTGAAGGAAAGCTTGCGGAAGTCATTGTCATTGATTTTGTCATAGATAGCCGCAGATATCATGCTGATAGGACCGGCGCTCGCATAGCCGTAAGTAGTCTCGTTGGATGCCCATGAGGTCCAGTTGAGGATACCGCTCTGAACCACGTCGTCCTCCTTGATCATCTCAGAGCCCCAGATCCACGAACTTGCGGACAGTGTGTTGAAGCCACTCGTCGTGCTGAGCCATTCATTCCTCGTGAGAGGTGTGTGTGTCTCGGCATCAATAGCATAGCGAGCATACTTCTCCGCGTTGGCATAGTCCTCGTTCCACATATAGAGACGAGCCTTCAGGCCATAGACGGCTGCGAGGTGAGGAAGGGTCTTCTGAGTGTATGTCAGTTTGTCGATATACTTCTCAGCGGAGTCGAGGTCGGCAAGGATGAAGTCAGACATCTCGTCGTGGCTGACGCGAGGATTGTAGCGTGAGGACTCCTCAGTGATGTTCTCATCTACGATAGGAACCGTGTAGCCTGTGACGTCAACATCCTGGCGTATGGAGTCCAATACACCGGTTACCGGGTCTTTAATCCATACGAGAGCGCTGTCCCTTAAACCTACCGTACCTACAGCAGGAAGATACTCATACATACGAGCCATGTCGAGGTAGAGCATGGCGCGGAAAGCATAGGCAGCTCCTAACATACCTAACTGACCTGAAGTAGGGGTCTCCATGTTCTTGATGGTGCCGACAAGGTTGTTGGTGGTCTGGACCACCTGCCAGTAGAAATTCCAAATAGTCTGTGTGGAGAGCTTGCCTTCATCGGCGCTCCTGTTCTGGGACCATGTGGTGTACCAGTCATAGGATGAGCTGACGACAGCATATTCCTCAGTCATGACGTCGCGAATGTGCATCATCGAACCATAACCCCAGTCATAAGCCGCATCGGAGATGGTCTGGTACTGGTTCACACGTGCCGGCATAGCCCAGAGCATGGCTGAGGTGGCCTTGTCGGAAGACTGTACCTGAGTCTCAGTAGCAAGGTTCGTAGGAATAGTCTCCTCCATACAGGACACGAGCACAGGAGCTGAGACTGCGGCAATCAATAAGAATTTTGATACGTTTTTCATATTCTGTTTTCCTTTCATTTTAGAATGTAAGAGTAATACCACCACTGATATTGCGCATCGGAGCGTAGTAAGCGTTAGTAGTCGCGCCATTGACTGACTGGCGTGGATCAAGACCCTGACGGGCAGACCAGAGGGCCACATTGTCAGCAGCTACGTAGAGACGGCACTTTTCGATGCCGGCCATCCTCGTGAGGACAGCAGGGAAAGTGTAACCGAACTGAATCTTGTTGATTGCGAGGAAAGAAGCATCTTCCAACCAACGATCTGAAGACGAGCCTGAGTAGTAAGCGAGGTCGCTTGATGCTGTGTACATGAAGGCAGGTATGTCAGTGTGGTTGCTTTCCGTCCATGCGTTGAGCAGGTCTGCGTGGAACGCGCCACCCTTGGTGTTAGCGTCAGGGTTGGCCATGAGAAGTGCGTAGTCGCTGTCATAGACCTTACCGCCGAGCTGATAGTTGAAGTCGATGGAGAAGTCGAAGCCCTTGAATGACAGAGCGGTTCCGAAACCACCGTAAGCGTCAGGCTGAGCAGAGCCGCAGAGGAAGTAGTCTTCTGTGGAAAGATAGGTGTAGTCATTGGTCCAGTTGACCATCTTAGGACCGTGGGAAGGATCGTTCTCATCATAGTAAGGGTTAGCCACTGGCTTGGCGGTTACCCATGTGGAGTTACCCTTCTCATCGAGACCGGCATACTTGAAGAGACGGAATGTGTACATAGCCTCACCCTCGCCATAGAAGTAGTTGCTGCTTGAGTAACCATCGGCGCCATCGCAACTCATGGTCTTTCTCTGTGTAGGGAGATAGGAGATCTCGTTCTTGTAGGCAGTGATGTTGGCGTAGATGTTCCAAGAGAAGTCCTTGGTCTCCACTGGAGTGGCGTCGATAGAGAACTCGATACCCTTGTTCACCATGTCACCTACGTTGGCGTAGTAGCTTGTGAAACCGAATGTAGGAGCGAGAGGGAATGAGAGCAACATGTCCTGAGTCTTACGGTAGAAGAGGTCAAAAGTTCCGGAGAGACGGCCGTTGAAGAGTTCGAAGTCGATACCTGCGTCGGCGTTCTTAACGGTTTCCCATGTGATGTCATTGTTACCCTTGAGGTAAGGGATGGCACCTACGTTGCCTGCACCGTTCTTGATTTCGTATGTAGTGATGTAACGGTAGTTACCGATGTTATCGTTACCGTTCTCACCGTAGGAAGCCCTGATCTTGAGGAGGTCCACCCAGCTTGCGTGGAACCAGTTTTCGTTGCTGATGTTCCATGCTGCTGACCCGGACAAGAAGTTACCCCAGCGGTTGTCCACGCTGAAGCGTGAGGAGGCGTCACGACGATAAGACACCATCGCGAAGTATTTCTTGTCGTAGTTGTACATAGCGCGACCGAGCCAACCCTCTGTGATGTAGTCGGTGGTGTAGGAACTGTTGGAACCATCGGTAACGGCTCCGTCAAGTTCGGTGTTCTTAGGGTCGAACATGTTGGTCTTTCCCGCATAGAGGTAGTAGTACTTGCGGCGGTAGTTCTCGTGAGCGGCGAGAACCTCCACGTCATGCAGACCGAACTCATGATGCCAGTTGAGACTCTGCTCGATGTTCCATGCGTTGCTTCTTGAGTGAGCCTTGCCGAGAATACCGTTTGAGGATGCGTATGTTCCGTAATAAGGGTTCGTCACACTGGTGGCGCGGTATTCGTCGATTGTTCCGGAGTTGGTGGTGGTGAACTTGAAGTCCTTCAGGAAACGGAATTCCGCGAAACCGAGGACGGTGAACGCGTTGCCATTGCCCTCGTTAGTGTCGAGAGTGGCATCGGAGACTGCGTTTGTTGATGTATATGAAGGACGTTCGAGACCTGCGTTCTCCTTGTCACCGTAGTCATAGCGGATGTTGCCGTCAGAGTCGTACCTGATGGAGCCGTCGGCGTTGCGGATGTAGAGAGGATAGATAGGAGCCATCTGTGAGGAGACGGCGAAGATGTTGCCTGAAGAGTTGGAACTACCGTCCTCACTCATCATGTTGGAGTTGTAGTGAGTATATGACATGTTTCCACCAATCTTCAGCCAGTCCTTGAGCTGCACGTCAGCCTTCATACGACCGGTGAGACGCTTGTAGTCAGAGTTCACCGTGATACCTTCGTTAGTGAGGTAGCCGAATGAGGCGTAGAAATTGGAGTTGCTGGTAGCCTGAGAGGCAGTGACCGTGTATTCCTGGCGGAAGCCGGTCTTGTAGGCCTCGTCCAACCAGTCGTCAGCCTGGAGCCAGTACTGGTTGCCGTATGAGTCGGCAGCGAGACGACCCATGGTAGCGTTAGAGTTCAGCTTGCCGTCTGTACCGACGAGGTACTGACCTTCCGGAATCGAATATACGTTGTACTGGAGGCCGTTTGGACCATCGATGAGGTTCTGGTTAGCCCAGACGTATGCCTGGTCAGGAGTCTTGCCATCCGAGATTGCCTTGTTGTAGAGTCCCTTGTACCACATCTCATAGTACTGTGCAGGGTCGTTGATGGTCTTGTAGCGCTGGGTCGAGCGTGAGTTCACACCCCACTTCGCATCGACCGTGATCTTGGCGTTGCCATACTGCGCCTTCTTCGTGGTGATCATGATGACACCGTTAGCACCACGGTTACCGTAGAGTGCGTTTGACGCTGCGTCCTTCTGGACTGTCATCGACTCGATGTCGGCGGAGTTGATTGTGTTGAGGTCGCCTTCGTAAGGAGCGCCGTCGAGGATGATCAGTGGCTGGTTGCCTGCGTTGATTGAGCTGTATCCACGGATGCGGATTGTAGGAGAGGACTGACCAGGCTGGCCTGAAGCCGTGAACATCTGCACACCGGCAGCCTTGCCTTTCAGGGCGTCAACGACGTTGGTTGACATGCTCCCCTCGATGTCTTCAGCACCTACGACTGACGCGGAGCCGGTGTAGGTCTCCTTGGTAGCGGTACCGAACGCAACGATGAACACTTCCTTCAGAGCCTTCGCGTCAGACTCCATGGAGATAGTCTGAGAAGGTCTGATAGGTACGACTTTCGTCTTCAGTCCTACGTAAGACACCTGAAGATTCTTTGCTGAATTCGGAACATTTGCGATAGAGAACTTACCATCGATGTCAGTTGCCTGACCGAGTGAGGTCCCATCTACTCTGACAGATGCTCCAATTACAGGTTCGCCCGTCTCAGCTTCAATAACCGTACCGGTCACTGTCTTCTGGGCGAATGCCATACTTGTGGAAATCAACGCACAAGCAATGAACAGCCATAATTTTTTTCCCATTCTTTGAAGTTTTAAAAATTAATAAAAAATATAGATACTAAACAAAAATGTTAAGTGACTTTCCACAGTCCGCACCACATTGTCGCAATGAAGATTCCAAACATAATATGCACGTTAACAAATCATTCATTTCCACCTACTATTTCGCAAAATTACAAAAAACAATTAAAATAATGTGTATAAACGTTCAAGAAAAATTAACTTTTAACATTTGACCTTACAAAACGTCAGACGATCACATCTAAACTCATGTATAATGGCTTGTCTCGCTTTACATATTGCATCACATGAATAGTCTTAGTCACTGATGACTTGCAGCCATCGGAAGCGTGAGACATCGCTTCTGTGCCATCACGCTAACGGTCCGAAACCCATAAGATTTCCCCTGATTGCACAGATGCAACCGAATGCGTGCAACTGAGTGAGCACGTCGCCACGTCCACGAGAGCGCATGACAAGGCCTGGGAGAGCGCATGACGAGGCCTGGGAGAGCGCATGACGAGACCTGGGAGAGCGCATGACGAGGTGTCGGTGAGCGTTCTCGCCGACGTGGGTGAGCGTTCTCGCCGACGTGGGTGAGCGTTGTCACGGATGTGGGTGTGCGTTGTCACGGATGTGGGTGTGCGTTATCGGCGCTTCTGCTGGGCGCTCCTATGGCGTGGTCGGAAGCCTCGCTTCGCCACAGCCGGAGGCTCGCCGGGAGTCAGCCGCGGCTGCCACTGGGTCATGTGCGGGAAGTGGCGATTTGCTCTTCCGTCTGTTTGTCCCGTTTTATCGTTCGAGGGCCTCGAATTTCACGTTCGAGGGCCTCGAAACAAGTGATTCCTTTGTCAAGTTTTTTTTTAGATTTTCGCAAAATCGTGCTCTGACGCTATTCTGAGGGGGTAAGGTGCAGACGGTG
>JAKSJE010000046.1 GCA_024398405.1 Bacteroidaceae bacterium | reverse complement strand
GGCCAATGCCATTGTGGCTGAGATAAGTTTTCTCATAATTGCATGATTTTAATGACTAATAATACTGTTACTTGAATTTTGGTGTCGCAAAGTTACAAAAAAAAGGCGAAAATGCTATGAAAATGACAGTAAAAAAACAAACAAAAAACAAAAAAAACAAACAATTGGTTATAACGAGTTAAGGTTTAGTTGATTACACGAAAGTGCCGATTAGCGAGAAATTATCCCTTGATGCGTTCCTGGCCTCTTTAGTAACATCCAGCCTTATCTTTATGACCGTGTAACTCTGCTCCATGATAGTGGAGGCGCTTGATGTCGCATATGTGGCCAAAGGTGTCGTTGCCGTCAATGTAGGTGGCATGTGTGGGCAGTTGGCCAAATGATGAATCCCATCCGCGAAAGCATGTCCTCGCGCGCGTATGTATATATAGAAGGTGTAATCGATGTCAGGTATGTTGGTGAGTGGGTTGCGGAACCGGATTATCTGAAGTCCGTCAACTGAACACCCGAAGTCCGTCAACTGAACACCTGAGGTCCATCAGCTGTTCACCCGAGGACCGTCAACTGAACACCTGAGGTTCGTCAGCGAAGTACCCGAAGTCCGTCATCTGAGCACCTGAGGACTGTCATGCGCCAATAAGTCCTGTTATATTACCATCCGAATTGCCCTGATTGCGAAAAAGTGGCTTTGTCGCACCCTCAAAATGGCGTTACATCTGCTCGGAAAAGCCTCGAAATCGAAAGAAATGAAGTCGTAGAGACCACCGATTGTCATATCGCTAATTGTCGGTATTGGGTAAGGTGTCCGGCACCTCATGGGTATGGAAAAATTGTGCTGCCAGTGGTGTCTCGCACAGCCCCCCGTTAGTGAGCGTTTGACGTTCGGGGAGTCATCGCACGAAGGGGTTGTAGAGTGCGCTTGGCTGCGTCGGCGACTTCGCATGCCGAGACCTGGGAGAGCGCATGACGAGGTCTCGTCGTGCGCTTTCTCAGGCTCAGTTATGCGCTCTCTCAGACGTGGTTATGTTGTGATGCGGATTTGGTTGACCGATGGCTTGCGGAGAGTTAAATGTAAACGCCTGACAACGTGAGATTTATCTCGTAGGTTGTGAAGTCGGTTAGCATGGTGGCGCTTACGTCCGTCGGTGTCGGATCCGTGGCTGGCTCCGGCTGATGTGCTCAGAGGTCAAGTCTGTCTTTGTAGTTGTGGATGGCCCATGCGATGGCGAGTCCGGTGAAGACGAGGAGGTGGAGTCCGTTGCGCAACAGTGTGTCGAGGAATCCGGAAAGTGTGCTTCCCGCCGCGATGATCTCCTTCAGCATGTCGGCGCCGCCTCCGAATATGAGTATGAAGGCGATGATTATGTGGCAGAAGACTTGTACGATTCCGTCCCAGTCCACTTTCCGTGCTGGGAGGTTCTCGATTACTCGTTGGGTGAAACCATCGTCATGGATGGTTTGGCGGTTCTGTCTCAGGTATTGGTCGATGTCAGTCATAGTTGTTGTCTTTGAGGAATCTGGTCATTTTCTCACGTGCCCGGTGTATGTGTGAGCGTATGGTGCTTTCGTTGAGTCCGGTGATTCTCGCCACCTCCTTGGTGGGTCTGTCCTCGACGAGCGCGAGTGTGACGCATAGCCGTTCGGTGTCGGTGAGTAGGCTCATGGCCTGATAGATGTCGTCCTTGAGGTTGGGGTCGTGGTCGTATCGTCCTTGGCGGGTGTGTGCCGGGCTGAGTCCCTCGGTCGGGTGCTGGCTGCGTTTCCAGTCGTAGAAGACGTTGTAGGCAATCCGATAGAGCCATGTCCTGGTCGAGGCGAGATGGAGGAAGCGGTCCCAGCTGGTGTATGCCTTGATGAACGTCTCCTGTGCGAGGTCGTCACTGAGCATGCTGTCGCCCAGTGTCAGGTTGAGGAACAGTCGGCGAATGGGAGCCTGATGTTCCTTGACGAACTGGGCGAACGGGTGACTTAGTGGGTTCATGACTGTTGTTCTTGTCGTGGCTCAGGGGTTTGGGGCAGATGAGTCATCTGTTGTCTCGTCTTGCGGTTTCCGGTCTGTCGGTTCGTCGCTGTGGTAGTGGTCGCGCATGTCGCGGCTCATGGCGTTCTTGGCGGTGATCATCTGTGAGATGCCGACGGCGAGGAGTATCATGCCGCCCATCAGGAATATGTCGGCCCAGTGGAAGAACCAGCAGACGAAGGTTATGGCTCCGCCGATGATGGTGTTCCTGATGCCCTTGTCGAAGCGCTCGTCGGGGGTCTTCTCGGTCGTGACCCTTGAGGAGGTCGTCTGGCCCTCGTGATTGACGGTACGGTATTCCACTACCCTGTGCGTCTCGGCAGGTCGTTGCCGGTTCAGGTACTGGCTGACATCCTGTCCGTTCTCTGCCAGCGCCTTTATGAGGTCGTTCTCTATCTGCTGTTTCTTGCGGCGGTTGCGCATGTAGAGCCATACGATGATGATGACGCCTATGATGAATAGCAGTGGGGTGAGAAAGATGAGGATAAAGACGGAGAAAATGCCCGTGGCGATGTTTGTGTTCTGGTCGAACAGTCCGTTTATCAGGAATCCGGCCTGGTCGCCGCATTCTTCGTCGAGGTCGTCGGTGAGTTCTTCGACGTAGTGGGCGACCGTCTCGTCGCAGAATCCCGTGTCGGTGAAAGCGGAGTCGATGGCGTCGATCATGGAGTCGTCAATCTCGACTGACGCACCCTGTGCGCCCACACTGACCACGGTCTTCCCGTTGACTTTAATGACCGCACCGCTGTCGGTGGTGACAGCCTGCATGTTTGTCTGCTTCCTCGCGTAGGTGGCTTGGCACATTGACAGCAGGACCACGACTGACAATAGAATCTTGTTCATGATGTTTTTGCTTTTGATGGTTATTTCGTATGTTTGACGCTGCAAAGATAATAAAAGTTGCATGGATGGGAAAAAAATGTTATCTTTGCCGACGGGATAACAATGTAACAACCATATAATATGAAGAAATCAGCGTTTACACTGACATTGTCGTTTATGTGTGTGTGCCTCAGCGCACAGCGTGTGACAGATGTCGTTGACAGAGGATTAGTAGCCATCCCATCGAGTACCAGTGGAAACTATGTTGGCTGGAAAGTCTTTGCGGAGGAGTACTATGACGTAACCTACAACCTTTATCGTGACGGTGTGCGGATTGCCTCGGGACTGAGAGTGTCGAACTACAACGACACCGGTGGCGGCGCCGGCAGCCGTTATGAGGTGGCTCCGGTGGTCGATGGCGTGGAGAAGGCCAAGAGCGATCCGGTGCGTCGTTGGACCAACCAGTATCTCGACATCCCCACCCAGCCTGCCACTGACCGCGATGGCAAGAACGTGAACACACATTATCATCTCAATGACGTGACCCTGGCTGACGTGAACGGCGACGGGGTTGTGGAGTTCATAGTGAAGCGTCCTTGCGACATGGCCGCCGACGTGACGAACAAGAAGGCGTTCCACCAACTGGACTGCTACGACCTGAAGGGCAACAGGCTGTGGTGGATAGACCTGGGTCCGAACATGCTCTCGGGCGCTGACGAGCAGTGGGACTGTGTGGGCTATGACTGGGACGAGGACGGCAAGGCCGAGATCCTGCTCCGCGGCCAGGACAACATGATTATCCATCATGCCGACGGCACGGTGACGAACATCGGCAATATGAGCGTTGACACCCGCTGGGACGGAGTGGAATATACGAGTTCCGGCAATGAGTACCTGCTCTATCTGGAGGGAGCGACGGGCAAGCCATACCCGATTGGCGACGCCTCGCATCCTGACTACATGACCTATCCTAACCCTCGCGGCAACGACAGCGACTGGGGCTCAGGCATCGTGGGACACAGATCGACGAAGCACTTCTTCGGTGCGCCGTTCCTCGACGGCCGCCATGCGAGCATCTTCCTCGGGCGCGGCATCTACACCAAGATATACTGCAAGGCATTCGACGTTGACAAGACCACCCATCGGCTCACGCAACGATGGGCATGGGAATGCACCAACGGCAGCTCGCCTTGGTTCGGCCAGGGGTTCCATAACTATGCCATAGCCGATGTCGATTGGGACGGCCGGGACGAGATTGTCTATGGAAGCATGGTTATCGATGACAACGGCAAGGGACTGAGCACTACGGGACTCGGTCATGGCGACGCGCAGCACTGCGGCGACCTCGACCCATACCGCCACGGACAGGAACAGTTCACATGCAACGAGTCCAGTCCGGCCATGAACTACCGTAACGCCACGACCTCGGACCTCTACTACAGAAAGGTGGCGAGCAGTGATGACGGCCGGGCGCTCTGCGGAAACTTCACGAACGCCTACCCCGGCTCAGTGGGCAGGAGCGTAGGCAGCGGCATGATATCGACCGTAGCCGACAAGGAGATTCCCGAGATCGCCGAACTGATTGCGTGGAGCGACCTGAACAACAGGATATACTGGGACGGCGACCTGTGCGATGAGGTGCTGAACAGTCCCGGGACGGAGCGCGAGGCGAAAATAGACAAACCGGGTCAGGGCCGGATCTTCACCTCGTCGGGGTGCAACATGAACAACTGGTCGAAGAACAACCCGGGCGCCCAGGCCGACATCTTCGGCGACTGGAGGGAGGAAATCGTGCTCAGGTGCGGTAACAGCCTGAGGATATACACTACGCCTCACTACACCAAATACAGGAACTACACGCTGTGGCATGACCATCAGTACCGTCAGGCCATGGTGTGGCAGACATTGGGATACAACCAACCGCCTCATGTCAGTTATTTCCTCGGTGAGATGGAAGGCATCACCATCGCCCCGCCACCTCTCACCATGACCGGCAGGACAGAGGTTGGAGACGGAGAGACGGTGGGTGTCTCGCTCAACGGCAAGCACGCCATCGTATGTGAGACGGACGACTCGGAGATCACCATAGAAGAAGGAGCCGCTCCGGGCGTGCTGACATTCAACGTGCCTTCGTGGGTGCAGGGCTCAGGCCGCAACAACGAGACCGCCAAACAACCTAAGATCACCTACAAATACTTCACATGCCGCGTGACGGGCGGAGCGTTGGGTGGGAACGCCAGACTCGTGAAACAGGGTGACGGCACTCTCGTGCTTCCACCGGTGGTGAATACCCACTCCGGCAACACCGACATCTGGGCAGGCGCGGTGGAATTCAGCGGTACGATGCGGAACTCCCGTGTCTGGCTGAATCGTTTCGCGCGGCTGACGGGCAACGGAACATACGGCAAGAGCATAGAGATGGACTACGCCTCCGAACTCAGTCCCGGCGGAAATGACGTGAAGGGCACTGTCTGCGTCTCCGACAGTCTGATACTGGGCTTCGGAGCGAAGGTGTGCCTCGACCTCTACCCTGACCTCTCGTCCGACTGCGTCAGTGTGGGCACGCTGAAGGTCGGAACGAAGAACTGGCAGTACGGACCGGAGTACCTCACGCCCGTGTTCGTAATCAGGAACCAAGGCACAGGCAAGCTGACGGAAGGAGAGTACAAACTGATGGAGGTGGAGAGCATCGTGGGGAATCTGTCCGACATCCTCGTGTATGGCGTGTCGAGCCAGAAAGCCCAACTGACGTATAAGGACAAGGCCATCTATCTCGTAGTCTCGGGAATCCGCGACGCGTCGGTGGTATATTGGAAAGGTGTCCAGAACGCTACATGGGACTTCGCCAACACGGAGAACTTCGCGAATGAGGAAGGCCTCAGTGAGATCTTCGTGGAGAACGACAAGGTGGTGTTCAATGACGACGCCAAGAACTTCAAGGTGACACTGGCGGGTGAACTGCCATGCGATACGATTCTGGTGGATAACACCACTGCCTATACGTTCACTGGCTCAGGCTCCATAACCGGCAAGTCCGTCCTCGTGAAGACCGGTGAGGGAAAACTGACCATCTCGACCGACAACAGCTATACAGGCGGAAACCATATCAAGGGCGGCACGGTTGTCATCAGCTCTATGGCGAACGACACCCAGAAGAAAGGGGCTCTCGGTGCGGTGACTACGTCGAGCGCATTGTTCACGATTGAGAACGGAGCGACACTCCAGACCTCTGCCGCCGTGACGAACACCTCTCCGATCTCACTCGTGGGAGATGAGGGTGGAGTGATCAACAACTCCGCCGACTTCGTGATGAACAAGTCGTTCTCAGGCACCAAACTGACCAAGAAAGGCTCCGGGTGGCTGAAACTGTACTCCAACAACGCAAGTCTCAATAACCTGACCGTAGGCGCTGGCACGGTGGATGTAAACGTAGCTACTCCCGCTAAGGCAGTGGAACTGCAGGGCGGAACACTGAACCTGAACGTGGCCTCGTCAGTCAGCGTGGAAGTGGCAAAGGGCAAGACAGCCGTCCTCAACTACAACGCGGACCGCGACACATATAGCAACAAACTGACCGGAGCGGGGACCGTCACGGTCTATTACCCGCTCGTGAAGGGCAGCGGCTGGTACGCCACCCGTTGCCAGCTCACCGGCAACTGGTCAGCCTTCGAGGGTACTGTCAATGTGAATGGTGTGGGTGACGACGGCCGTTTCTGCCTGAACAACTCATACGGCATGCCGAAGGGCACCTTCAACATACCAGCCGGCTATGAGCTCCAGAACAGTGGCAAGGCCTACCGGATAGGAAAGGTGGTTGGCGCAGGCTCATTAGGAGGCAGCTGCACGTTCAGCAACGGCAGCTCAGCTGGCGCCAATACATGGCAAGTGGGCAATGATGACGCCAGTTTCACCTTCGACGGCAAGGTGGTAGGCAATGCCATGTTCCAGAAAGTCGGCTCGTGCAAGATGACCACCAAGGGGCAATGGACTACTACGGGCTCCGTGGCGGTCAATGGCGGTGAGCTGCATCTCTCGGGCAACAGCACGTTGGGCACTGGCCCTCTCACGGTTGGCAAGGACGGCTTGTTCACAGGCGCCACTTCCACCGGCGGCTCCATGACCAACTCCTCTGTCACTGTCAATGGCACACTCCAGATAGGCACGCTGGCCACCTCGCTAACTGGTACGATGGATTTCGGCGGAAAGAACCTGACGTTCAAGAGCGGCTCAAGACTGCAGTTGGGAATCAGCAAGTGCGCTACCGCCACAAGCGGTGGCGGATGTGGGATAAAGAACGTGGCAGTGCTTTCCCTCGACGGTGTGATAGAACTCTACACTGGCAAGAACACGAACCTGCAGGCCGGAGACTCCATCCGTCTCTGGACTGACGTGAAAACCGTGAAGGGCACCCCGACGGTTGAGTTCCCTGCCGGATATGAGTTCGATACGAGCCGGCTCCTGACGGAGGGACTGCTCTTCGTGACCTTGGCAGACGGCATCGGTGATGTCAGGTCCGGACTCGCTGAGACTGACGGCGAGGTCTATGACATGACAGGCCGGAAGGTCGGAGAGTCATACAAGGGCATAGTCATCAGGAACGGTAAGAAGTACCTGAGGAGGTGATGATGCCGGCGAGGCTATGACTGAGCTCGGTCATGCTGTGGAAGAGTATGTCGGCTCCCGCGTCAAGGAGAATCCTGTCAGACAGAGGACCGGTGTTGACGGCAATGACGAAGCATCCGGCTCTGTGGCCTGCCTCAACCCCAAGCGGAGCGTTCTCGATAACCATACTGTTGAAAGGCTGGAGATCTCCAGCCTTTCTCAGTCCCATGAGATATGGCTCCGGATGCGGCTTGCCGTATTTGACATCCCTGGCACAGACCATCCACTCTGACTTGAATAGTCCTTTGAAATTCCTCTCGATTCTGTCTAACAGACTCACCTGACCTGAACCGGTGACGATGATGGGTGTGAGTCCCATACGTCGTACCTCGGATGCGCACTCATAAGCGCCGGGCATCCGTGTCGCTTCGGGAAACTCATTGAAATACATGCTTTTCCTGGCATAGATCTCCTTGCATTCGTCTTCGCTCGGACTTCGTCCCCACTGGCGTCGCATGACGATCTCTATGGTTGATGAGCCAGTCCTGCCCTCATGGGTGAAGGCTTCGTCAACGGGTAGGTCAAGACCGAAGTCCGCCATAGCGTGATTCCAACTCTTGGCGTGGTATGGCATGGAGTCGAACAGTACTCCGTCCATGTCGAACATCACGGTCTTCAGACACATGGAAGCATAGCCGTGAGTGTTGAGGTATTCTGAAAACATATTTATCGTACTCTTTTAGAGTGTTCCGTTTATAACTGAGACAAGAACTGACTTGTCAACGTAAGTTGAGTTCGGCACTTGTGAGAAAACGTCATCACCTTTTTATATATTAAGTTCTATAAACTCATTCAATGTGACATCCATCTCATTGTTTACGGTTGCACAGATATGCGAAGTCGCAGAACTTGCAGTGTGCGTCAGTCTCAGACATGCTGAACGACTGGTCTGTATTGAAAATCTCCTTAATCAGGCTGACGAGCCTCGGGTGGAAGTCATCCCTGATATCAGCCCTGAAGTCATCTACGGGGATTTTGTTCAGACTGACGACCGGTCTGTGTTCCTTGTCCGACAGTTTCTTGATGTAGTTGAGTGACGGCGCACAAGGCTCTCCGTACATATCGGCATAGCAGAATGTCTGGAAGATATGGCCTGATGTCTTCAGAGGATTGAAGAGACTGTCAACGTCCGCGCATTTCTGTATGGAGTTGGAGGTCTTGTAGTCAACGATTCTGACGATTGCTTTCCCATTGACGCTTACGCGGTCGATACGGTCGATACGTCCTGCCAGGCGGACATCGTAGTCTTTGGCTGAACCGTCGGATGACTTGCCCCGCACACGGAAGAGCACATCGGATGAGACTTTCTTCTCAAGTCCCATGATGGTAATCGGAGCCAGGGTGGAGTCATATTCCAACTGACGTCGGACATATTTCATTATGACATGCTTGTTGAGCATCTGCTCACCGTTGTATTGAGGTGTGATGTTCTCGTTCTGATTGAATACCATCCGTGAGAATGCCTTGTCGGTTAGTTCCTCTATCCTCTTCCTGTCATTGCTCAGACCTTTGACGAACCCACTGTCCAGCAGTTTCCCGACGTAAGGCATGTACAGATTCATCAGGATGTCATGGATGATGTTGCCGAAAACGTCAGCCTCGATTTCCTCGCTAATCTCGTCAGGAGCCGACAGCCCTGCCACGAAACCGAGGAAGAACTTCCTCCTACAGGCTATGTAGGTGTTCAGCGCGGACGGGCTCACGACCACCTCGCCCTCACGGACGAAAGCCTCGACGAGACGGTTCATGACTTCTGGTGACTTGACAATCTCGCTTGTTGTCTCGATGCCACAGACCTCGTTGGGTGAGGTGATGGTCTTCTCCGTGATGTTGACCGGCAGTTCTTTCTCGAGACTGAGCTGGAGGAGAAAACGTGAGATCTCACCCTTTTTCAGTCCTTCGGTGTAGTTGTTATAGACAAGTGCCACGTTGTCTGCTCTCTGAAGCATGCGGAAGAAGTAATAGGCATACAGCGAGGTCTGCTTCTCAATCGTTGTCATGTTGTGAGCCTCGCGAAGGAAATAAGGAATGAATGATGAGCCGTTGCTCACCTTTGGCAACATCCCTTCGTTGGCGGATAGTACGAGCAGGTTGCTGAAGTCGAGATTACGCGTCTCAAGCATACCCATCACCTGGAGTCCTGTGGCGGGCTCGCCATGGAAGGCGATGGACTGCCCGTTGATTTTCTGCGTGAGGATGAGGGAAAGAGCCTGGAGGCTTGAGAACAACTGGTCCGTAGAGCCCACGGCTGATGGGATTGCGGGTGAGGTCAGTATGGAATGCAGGTTGGTGATGATGTTGTACATCGTGAATATCGACTCGACGGTCAATGGGTCGGACTTCTTGTTTGTCACGCCTATCCGTCTGGTGATGTCGGCAAGATACGGCAGTAAGGAGTCCGTGGTCTGAGGGGTGAAAATGGCGGCGAAGTCCCTGTCATGAGGTTCTGTGGACTGGAGGTACCTTAAACTTGGGTACATCTCATTATGCTTGTGCATGCTGGCATAGACCTTTTTCGCCTGAACTGGAAATGCCTGTATTATGAACGGATGCCGCAGGATGGAGGTGACGTAGGTGTGGTACCAGCAATCGCCTTTCGCCTTGCCTCTTGTCTGGAGTTCCAGCAATGCGCTGACCAGGCTTGCGATGGCGGTCTGCCTGAGTGGATAGCCCATGGTGATGTTCACCTCTGTGGCTGGTAGCGCATGGATGACGCTCTGGAGAATGCTCTCGTCAGCAAGGACCACAGCAGTCCGGTTGAGCGGACGGTCGGATTCGAGGCACTTGCCTAACCATTGGCTCGCGTAACTCGCCTGAGCCTCGTCGGTAGTGGCGGAGACGATGGTGACATCGCACATGGACATGCCGGTCGTGATTCCGGACCTCAGAGCGTTCGGGAACATCTTCATGTTCTCTTTGATGAACGAGGCTGCTTCGTGCTTGATGAATGTCTCGTCGATGTCCCAGTAGAACAACGTCTCTGTGTTGTGGGCGAGATACTTGAACAACCGTTTCTCTGTCTCGTTCAGTACGTTGAATCCGACGAACGCGTATTTCCTGCCTTTCAGTACGTTGCCGGCCTCCTCGATGTTCTCTACCACTTCGCGCTTCAGCATGGCTTCGTAGGCAAGGCCGTTGTCTTGCAGGGATGTCCGGAAGTTTGTGTAGATGTCGTACATTGAGTTCCACATGTCAACGAAACGCTGATGAAGCCGGTTGGTGTCGTCAGGGTCGAATTCCGTGAAGAAGGACTTCACGGCCTCAATCTGCCCTGGCTCGAGATACTCAATCCTGTCTAATGCCTCAAGTGCGGAGACGTTGTCGAAGAGTCGCTTCGCATCGACCATGTTGTTGTCGATGTCCTGGAAGTCGCTGAGAAGCACCTCACCCCAGCTATAGAACCGGTCGAATGACACCTTGTCCTGCTTCTGTGACGATTGGTAGGCGAGGTAAAGGTGTACGAGCAGTTCGATGGTGTCGGGCACCGACTTATCGGTCAGCGATGAGAAGAAGTCGCTGATTGCGGAGTATCGTGGAGCCCAGACTGGGTGTCCTGCAATCTCGGATAGGCACTGGTTGGCGAACAAACCAGCCCGCTTGTTGGGAAATACGATTGTGACATCCTCCAGCTTGCCGTCATAGCGATTGTATAAGTCGGCTGTTACCTGATGTAGAAAAGACATTGCCATGTGTGATTCACCATTACTAATCTCGTTTTATCTGCGGTGAGTTTGAAGGCTTCACCTCGATTGTCTCATTGTGGCGTATGTACCAGAGGTATCCCTTGACCGATGGATAACCCATCTGTGTGAGTAAGTCAATGTATGCTCTTACCTGAATGTGGTGACTGTCAGACTTCCTTCCTGTCTTGTAGTCGATGACGATGGTTTCCTTGCCGTCGGTGATGACACGGTCAGGTCGTCGCTCCACGTGATTGCCATCATCGTCGCGGGTGAGGATGGTGACTTCGTTGTATTCCGTCCATTTCTCGGCGAACCAGTCCATTGCCTTGGCATTCGCCAGTGCTCTGTCTGTGAGCCTGATGATGGACTTGCGGTAACTGTCGTTCTCGAAGTAGCCTTCCTTGTCCAATTGCTCGATGATGTCGTTCTTCCTGCTGTTACTCTGGTACAGCTCAAGGAACCGATGTGCCGCCAGTCCCTCGTTGATGTATCTGAGGCGGTCGTCCTCGGAGTCCTCGTCATCGGCGGTCCCGATGAACTGGCGCGATTTGTTCGACTGGCGGAACTCAGCCTTGGAGTCATGACTGATGAAGGGAAGCGTGATGTTCCTGGAATCGGGTGTCTTGTCGTCTTCCGGGACGATTGATACGAGTTGGCCGAAGTCGTATGATGCCGCACCTTCGCAGTAAGGCTTGCTCTCAGACATGCATATCGCGTCATCGCCTTCACCGAGGGAGGGAATGGCCTCGTTGATAAGCTGGAACACACTCTCACCCTTCCCTTTGTCGCCGGTGATGATGAAGAGGTTCTTCCTTGGGCGGGTGAAAGCGACATACAGCATATTGAGGCTGTCAACGAAACATTTCTTCTCTTCCTCCTCATAGTCAGCCTTGAACAGTGACGACAAGGCTTTCTTCTCATGGCTGATGGCAGTGAGCGGAAGTCTTGAGAATGGCTCTTCCGTTGGTTTGCACCATATCAGGTTTTCGGCTTTGCCTTTGGTGCTCCAGTCGCAGAACGGACAGATGACCGTATGGAATTCCAGTCCCTTGGACTTGTGGATGGTCATTGCCCGTATGCCATCGATGCTGCCTGCTGGGATGTTGACGGAGCAAAGACTCTCGTCCCACCATCTGAGGAAACTCGGTAGGTCGATGCTCGAGTCGGCGGCATATTCGTTGAGCCTGTCGTGGAAACACATGAGGTAGGCATCCTGTCCCTTCGCCTCACTCAGCCCGAACATCCCGTATATCATGTGGCAGAGCTCTACGAGAGGAATCAACGCCAGCCGGTCCAGGTTGCCGTAGAAGCCCGATGGCAGGTGTGCCTCAATCTCGCTGTCGGTGAACAGGTAAGGCTCCTTGCAGCCTCTTGTCACAAGCAGCGACATGATTGTGAGCCTGTCATCAGGATTGGCAATGGTTCTCAGAGCCAGTATGATGGTGTTGACCGCCACCGAGGAGTCAAGCCGGTAGGCCTCGTCGCTGACGACTCTGATGTCCGTAGCGTTCTCGGAGAGGTAGGTGCTGATACTGCTTATCTGGCTGTTGGTTCTCAGCAAGAGCGTTATGTCCTGCTGCCTGATTCCCTGTCCGAGCAGGTTGTCGATGGTCGCTTTGATGCAGGAGAGGGTCATGGCTTTGTAGTCTTCCTTCGGCAGGATGTCGATGTGGACATAGCCGTCTCCGATGTGATTGTCCGGCACATTCTGCTTGACATCAGCGTATGCCGTTCTGACATCGTCGGAACTGACTGTCTCGAGGATTTTACTGAACAGTATGTTGTTGAACTTGATGATTCGCTCGGCGCTTCTGTAGTTAGTGTCCATCTCCTGCCTGTTGATGGATTCGTGGAAGTCCTGGTCGCGTTCTATGTTGTTGAGAATTTCCCATTCCGCATTCCTCCATCGGTAGATGCTTTGCTTCACGTCACCTACAATCAGACATGAGTGGCCGGCGTCGAGGCAGTTGCGGAGCAGTGGCTTGAAATTGTTCCATTGCAGCGAGCTCGTGTCCTGAAACTCGTCAATCATTATGTGTTTGAAGACGGAGCCGGCTTTCTCATAGATGAAAGGTATGTCGCTGCCAGAAATCATCTCGTTGAGGAAATGGGCTGTGTCGGCGAGAAGGAAGCGGCTGGCCTCATGGTTGAGCTGGCGCACTTTCTGGTCAACCGCACTCAGGAGTCTCATCTTATTGATGTGCTTCAGCACGAGGTCAGCGGAGTTGATGAATGTGGCGTTCTCCTCCACCGTCTTGGCGGCATTCTCCAATAACCCGGCGAACTCGCCGGCATGGCTGCCGACGGTCTTGTCCTTGGATATGGCTGACGGGTTGCCGATGCATTTGCTCACATAACTGTTGGGACTGGCCAATTCGCCGTTCTTGAGTTTCAGCATATACCCGTAAGGACCTTGTGACTTGTGGAAAAACAAGTCCACGTCGTTACATCCCGCTTCGTCGCACAACTCGAAGAACCTCCCGGCGATGTTCCTGATTTCCTCTGACATGCTCGCTTTCCTCGTCTGGAGCTCCTTCTTGTAGTTCTCGTAGAAGTCGGGGTCGGCTACTGCTTGTGACAGGACTTTCTCACTGCTGAGATACACTTCCTTGAATATGTTCTCCCCGAACTTCTCCACGTCATCGTTTATCTTCCAGTTATGGTTGCTTTCGATGTTGTCTTCGATGAATGACCTGACGGCGAGGAACAAAGCGCTTCCGTCGGCTTGTAGCTCCTCTATGATTTTCCTCACCGCGTCGCTCAGGACTTGCTTCTGGTCAAGGTCGACGCGGAGGTTGGCGGTCAGTGACAACTCATGCGCGAGGTTGCGGACGATGCTCTGGAAAAAAGAGTCGATGGTCTCGATGTGGAAACGTGAATAGTCATGGAGTATGTTAGTCAGTGCCGTCTGACATCTTCTCGCTATGGTGTCATCATCATAGACTGCCATCGCCTCGTCTTTCTTGATGCAGCCGAGGTAGCTCTGTGCCGCCGCGTCTTTTGTCGCAAGTTTGCTCAGGGTGGAGAGTATGCGCTCCTTCATCTCCCCCGTGGCTTTGTTGGTGAACGTGACAGCGAGTATGTTACGGTATTCAGCCGGATTGTCAATGAGCAGTTTGATATACTCAACGGCGAGTGTGAAAGTCTTGCCGCTTCCTGCCGAAGCCTTGAAGATGTCTAATCGGTTTGCCATAAAGAGTCCATTCTTGCTTTCATCTTTGATTCCTGCGCATTGTCCTGCGCTTTCCAGAACACCTGTCCTTCAGCCCCGTCCGGCAAGAACTGCTGTCTGACGAAGTTGCCCTTGTAGTCGTGGGCGTACTTATAGCCGTCGCTGTATCCCAGTTCCTTCATCAACTGCGTCGGGGCGTTGCGGATATGCAGGGGCACCGGGAGGTTGCCGGTTTGTCTGACGAACTCAATGGCGTTGTTGATGCCCATGTAGGCAGAGTTGCTCTTAGGACTTGTGGCGAGATACACCGTCGCCTCAGCCAGGGCTATGCGGGCTTCTGGCCATCCTATGTTGTGTACGGTGTCGAACGCCGCGTTGGCGAGCAGCAGTGCGTTGGGGTTGGCGAGTCCGATGTCCTCGCTGGCGAGAATGACCAGCCTGCGGGCGATGAACTCAGGCTGTTCACCTCCTTCGACCATGCGAGCGAGGTAGTAGAGGGCCGCGTCCGGGCACGAGCCTCTGACGCTTTTTATGAAGGCTGATATCAGGTCGTAATGCATATCCCCTTCTTTGTCGTATGCCAACGGATTCTGCTGCAGGCAACTCGTGACCGTGCCGTCGGAAATCACGTCACCTTCGTTTGTGACGAGGTCGAGGATGTTGAGCAACTTACGCGCATCGCCTCCGCTGTATCTCATCAAGGCGGTCGTCTCGCGAATCTCTATGTCACGTTCCCTCAGGCCGACGTCCGTCTTAAGAGCGCGGTCGATAAGCAACTGCAGGTCGTTCTTCTCAAGCGGTTTCAGCACATAGACCTGGCAGCGGCTGAGGAGCGGCCTGATCACTTCGAATGAGGGATTCTCGGTCGTGGCACCTATCAGGGTGATGACACCTTGCTCCACCGCACCTAACAGTGAGTCCTGCTGGCTCTTCGAGAATCTGTGAATCTCGTCTATGAAGAGAATCGGACTCCCGGACGAGAAGAACCTTGAGCTCTTGGCCTTGTCGATGACTTCCCTCACATCCTTCACTCCGCTGGTGACGGCACTGAGTGAGAAGAACGGCACTTCAAGTGTCTTGGCCACGATAAAGGCCAGTGTCGTCTTCCCGACACCCGGAGGGCCCCAGAGAATGAATGATGATACCCGTTTCTGTTCGAGCATCCTGCGGATGACAGCCCCCTCGCCAACGAGGTGCTTCTGTCCAACGAAGTCGTCAAGCGACTGAGGACGCATTCTTTCTGCCAGTGGTTGCATGGAGAAGTTCCGTTTAATGGTAGGTTCTATAAAGGTGGGTTCAAGAAATTCGTTTCTCGCGATTCCGCGATTTGTTCCGATCTGATTGCTGTGCGTAAGAAAGGCATTGCAAAAGTACGAAAAAAAACATTATCCTCCAAAATTAACAGCCGAAATACGAGAAAGGTCTGCCTACGGCTTCCTTTTTGGCGATACACCGCACGAGACATCGCGATGGTGCGCATGACATTATCCACGATTACGGACAAAACTATGTTTCTGTTACTAACAAGTGGTATATACCTGTTACTAACAAGTAGTATATACCTGTTACTAACAAGTGGTATATACCTGTTACTAACAGGTGGTATATA
>JAKSJE010000045.1 GCA_024398405.1 Bacteroidaceae bacterium | reverse complement strand
AGATGCCGGAACAAAGCCAAAAGCGCTGAAAAGAATTATGTCACCCATGTTTGATGAATTTTTATTATTCGGTGAATTTATAGAACCCACCTTAATTGATTTTAGTGTCCATTGATGCTTCGAGGGTGCGTTTGATGCCGTCAGGCCCTACGACCTCTATCTCGCTGATGAAGCAGTGCTTCCCCTTCGAGAGTTGCCGCATCAGGCCGCGCTGCTGGTCGGTGAACTTGCCGTCCTGCGACGCACGCACGACGAGTTGTCCGAATCGGTCGGTGAAGTAGATCTTGAAGCCTGTCACCTTGAACTGCACGTCGAGCAGACCGTCGTCGATGGCTGCCGAGAGTCCTTCGGCAGCTATGAGGTTCTTCTTGGAGATTGCCGACTTGCCGCCGCCCTTGTAGCGTATGGGGTTGCCGCCGCCGTCGGTATATGATATATAAGGTGTAGGGTCGGGCAGTTTGCGTACTCTGAACGAGTAGGTGCCGATTGTGGTGGGATGTCCCTCCTGACTGGCTGTCACGGTGAACTCCACGTCCTCGCCCACTTTCGCCGGCACCGCCGTGTACTTGCCGTCGCCGTCGCGTGTCAGTGTTCCGTTGGTCATGGAGAGTGACACCTGATTCACCGGCACTCCGGGCACTGATACGCTGATCGGGTTGGGGTAGCCGGCGTAGAGCACGCTCATGAGTGTGGCTGAGACGGTGGCGGTAGGTTCGACCACGGTGTATTCCTGTGAGAACTCCTTCTTCACTATCTTGCCGTCGCCATCGACCGCGAGGACATAGCCGCTGAACGTATGGGTGCCCGTGGAGGAGCATATGGCCTCGTACATGCCGTCGGTGGCCTTCAGCAGGCTGTTGCCCACATAGATGCTTGGGTGCTGCGTCGTGTCGATGGAGCCGACCACCACCCTCGCCTTGAACTTGCTGCCCCTGACCACGGTGGTGGCACTCGGGATGACGTATGCGTCGATGGCGTTGACATGAAGGCGTCGGCCCGTCACGTCGAGGTCGAGGTCGGAGTTGTTGATAAGTTCGTGGAGAACCTGGGTCTCGGAATAGCGCACGTCGTTCTGCAGTTTTGAGAGGATGGTGATTGCCGCGCAGGCGGGGGTGTTCTCGAACAGGTATTCCTTCCAGCCCTTGCCTGTGCCGTGTGAGCCCTTCGGTACTTCCGTGGTCAGGTTGTCGGCGATGAGGCGTTTCTGTGTGGAGTCAACCACCACCTCGAGGATTTTCTCGCGGTATCTGTCGATGGAGGCCTTCAGGTTGTCGCCTTTTCCCCTCACGGGGGAGAGGATGACCTGGTTGGCGGCCTCAAGGTTGTCGCGGTTACGCAGGTTGTGAACGTCGGCGTCGGCACCATCGACCTCTCTCGCTATTTGCCATTTCAGGGAGTCGATGAAGTCGTAGAGCGCGTCAGCGAGCACGCTGATTTTGTTCGCCTTGGCATGGATTGCCTTCGCCTTCTCCGGGTCTTTCCTCAGTTCCTGGTCAAGGGCTGAGTAGATGTTCTCGTTGAGGGCGTATGAGTTCTTGGTTGACCGGGTCAGACTGTCGTCCACCATCCTGAAGGCGTCCAGCACGTCCGAGCTGACGTTCAGAGCCAGCATAGCCATCAGGACGATATACATCAAGTTGATCATCTTCTGACGCGGGGTCAGTTTCTTCTTCTTAATAGCCATAATCTACCGCCTTTGGCGTCATGAGTTTTGAGTGTTGCTGTTTGACGGAGCCATGCCCATGTGGGATTGCATGGCCTCGACCATGCGGGCATATACGTTGTTGAGCTCTGCCAGTTTGGCCGCGAGGAGTTTCGTCTGGTCGTTCACGTCGTCGATGGTGGTGCTCTGGCTGCTCACGCTGCGCAGCTGCATCTCGTAGAAGCGGTTGATGCCGGTCAGCGTGCGGTTCATCAGCTCCATCTCCTCGGAGTCGCGCGTCAGGCGCTTGCTCTGCTCGGACACCTCCTTGAGGGTTTCCGTGAGCTCGTTGAGCTGGGTGACGTAGTTCTTCGTGGCCTCTTCCATCTCGTCGTTCATGCCTACCACCTCCGGCATCTCCACTGGAGCGACGACGCCTCCACCGCCGATCACGCCGCCTCCGATGACACCTCCTCCTATCACGCCGCCTGTATTGGCGGAGGTGAGTCCGGAGAGTTTCTCCGCGAGGTCGGGGTCAACACTGCCGCCTCCGATGATGGCGACACCTCCGCCGCCTGATGTCTGGACCGGTGTGTCCTCGACTTCCTCGAACTGGCGTTCGAAACCTGAGATGAAGAACACCAGCACTTCGGTGCCCATTCCGATAAACAACATGATATCAGCGCCTGTCATGTGGGTAAGTTTGAACAAAGCGCCGAGTATGACGACTGAGGCCCCCCAGCTGTATGCGTAGTTCATGAACATCTGTCCGCGACTGCTGTCCATCCAATGTTGCAGTTTCGCAACGATATTAAAATTTTTTGAGCTCATCGTTTTGTTTGCTATTTTGACTATTGACTATTTCTGTTTCCTCGCGATGCGGTCGCACCTACTTTATCTTCTTCATCTTGCCAGCGGTCGCCACCTGCGTGCGGACGCACCTGAAGCCGATGAACGAGCGTCCCACGTTCTGGTACTCACTGCTTCTCCATGCCGACTTGATGAAACTCTCCGGGTCCTTCCATGAGCCTCCTCTCACGCTCTTCCTCTTCAGTGCGTAGGGGTCTTCCTTGGCTGCGTTGTATGACAGTTCCGGGTTGAGGTCGCTCATCGACAGCACGCCGGCGTCGGTATAGACTGTGCTCGTCCACTCTGCCACGTTTCCGGCCATGTCATACAGTCCGTTGCTGTTGGCTGAGTAGATGCCGACCTTGCTCGTGATCAGGTTCCCGTCCTTCGTGTAGTTGCCTTTGTCCGGTTTGAAGTTGGCATAGAAACAGCCGTCCTCGCTCTTCACGCCGTTCTGCTCCCAAGGCAGTTCGTTGCCCTTTTTGCCTCTTGCCGCGAATTCCCACTCGGCCTCAGTAGGCAAACGGTATCGCTGTATGTATTTGGCATTCGGTCCCAGGCCCTTGATGAGGAAGTCGGTACGCCAGTTGCAGAAAGCGGTGGCCTGTTCCCAGTTCACGCCCACGACCGGATAGTCGTTGTAGTTGGGATGGGAGAAATAGAGTCTCATGTAAGTCTCGTTCTCTGCGTTCTGGAAGTCGTTGATCCAGCATGTGGTGTCAGGGTAGATGTTGACTATGTATGTGTTGACGAAGTCCCACATGCTGCTCAGCGGACGGGTGATTGTCTGTCTCACGATGCGCCCTTCATCGTCGATGTATGCGGTGTCCTTCGATATCATCACCACCTCGTCGGGATTCACCTGGATGTCTGTGTTGAGGTTCCTTTCCTCCGGGTTGAGGCGATACTTGCGTCTGGCTGCCATGGCGTAGTCGAAGACCTCGTAGCGATAGTTCATCTGGCTTGCGTCGAGCATTCTCTCTCCTGTGAACGGATGGGTGGTGTAAACGCTCTCTATGGCTCTTTGCTGGTCCTCGTCAGGGTTCTTCCATGGAATGGCTTTCGACCAGTTGAGGTGAGGCGTGATAGGGTCACCGTTCTTGTCCTCCTCGATTTTATAGGTGTCGTCGCCTCCGTAGTTAGGGTCGGCAAGGCGTTCGCGGATGATGCTGTCACGGACCCAGTTGACGAACTGGCGGTATTTCGAGTTGGTGACCTCGGTCTCGTCCATCCAGAAAGCGTCGATGGAGATGTCCCTCTGAGGCATCTTCGTGCCCCACAGGCTGTCAACTTTGTCAGAACCCATATTCAGCGAGCCCCTGCTCACGAGTATCATGCCGAATGGGGTAGGCTCAGCGATTGCGCTGCCACCGACGCCTGTCAGTTCTCCGCCGATGGCGGTGGCGTTTGACATCTTGCTGCTCATGCACGATGTGAACTGCACCATGTAGCATGCCGCAGCGAAAAGACAAATCGGGGCAAGCCCTTTTTTCCAAAATGTTCTCTTCATATATCAATTTATTACTGTTTACTATTTCCGTTTTGCCGGCATTCACGTCGTTTCCTGCCTGCGATGTTTGCCCGGACTGCCGGACTGCCGCCGGGGCGGTCAGAGGAACCTGATGCTCTTATGCTTGTTCCGCCCTTTCTTGAACAGGTCGAGGTCGGCCTGATAGCTCAGCACAAGCTCGTGGGAGCCATTGACCATGGCGATGCCCTGTGTGTAGAGCTGGTATGAGTATCCGAGACAGATGCCGTGGAACACTCCGCCCAGCAGTACCGTGGCGGAGGTCTTCGGACTGTACCCCAGTCCGGCATAGAACTTCCGTTCCTCATACTCGTATGTCACCTTGCACTGGATGTCTTCCCTCCACGACTGCATGTCCGTCTGGACCAGGAACGAGGGCTGGAGTGACAGATTCGAGTTCCTCAGTCTCAGGTCAGCGCCCCCCATGAGGTAATACACCCGGTCCAGTTGCACCTCGTAGGTCTCACCCATCTCCAGCAGCGGTGCGGTGGCGTGCATCACGGAGGCACTGAGCCAGAATCGTGGACTGAAGAGATACAAGCCGGCGCCGAGGTCCACTCCCGTACCGTCAACCGACGACGTAGGGAAAGCCTGGTCGCTCGGGTCCTCCAGCTCGATGTCGGGATTGATGTTCTCACTCAGCAAGGCACCCTGCAGGCCTATGGCGAGTCTCGTGGTCTTCTTCTTGCCCAGGCTGAGGTTCAGAGCGTATTGCAGCGCGATCTTCTTGGTGCTGAAGATGCCGATGTTATCGTTCATGAAACTCACGCCTCCACCATGACGGGGACCAAGGAAATATATCGGCAAGTCCGCGCCGATGTACATGGTCTGTGGAGCGTTCTCATAGCCTGCGTACTGCAGACTATACGCACCGGCCACGTTCAGCTTGCCGTCAGTGCCTGACACCGCGGGATTGTAGAATGACTTCATCCTGGTGTAGTCCGACCACTGTACGTCCCACTGGGCGAAAGTCTTGACGGTCAGACCTTTGAATGGCACCAATGTGAACACCGAAAACAGGAGACACAGTACAGCGTCCCTGCAACAGACAACCGTTATCCGATGGCAAGCATCCGATAACCACATCAGTTTCATTCGCTTCATACATTAGCAATAACGAATAAAACTTGGTTTTATTATATATCAAGCCAAAAAAATACAAAATTAATCGCCCTTTTCCTTTGCGATTACGTTCCAAGTCAAAACTTTTGTCTATCTTTGCAGTCAGAACCAAAAAGTTATTATGTCAGATTTGTTTTACAGCAATGGTGAGAAAGTCCGCCAGGGACGTATTGAGGTGGTTTGCGGGTCTATGTTCTCTGGCAAGACCGAGGAACTCATCCGTAGGATGAAGCGTGCCAAGTTCGCTCACCAGAAGGTCGAGATTTTCAAGCCCGCCATTGACGTCCGCTATTCCGACGAGGATGTGGTGACCCATGAGGGACAGTCCATCAGCAGTACGCCGGTCGATAACTCAGGTAGCATCCTGCTCCTCGGCTCTGACTGCGACGTGATAGGAATTGACGAGGCGCAGTTCTTTGATGACAACCTCGTCGCGGTCTGCAACCAGCTCGCCTCCAAAGGCATCCGTGTGATTGCCGCCGGACTTGACATGGATTTCAAGGGCGTGCCGTTCGGACCTATGCCTGCCCTGATGGCCATCGCTGACGATGTGACCAAGGTTCATGCTATATGTGTGAGATGCGGTGCGCAGGCGTATGTGTCGCACCGACTGGTTGACAACGACCGACGGGTGCTTCTCGGTGAGGTCAACGAGTATGAGCCGCTCTGCCGGGAGTGCTATGAGAAGGCCATGCGGCAGTCGTGACGGCTCCGGCTGGTGCCTGGCCCGCTGAGCCTGTGCGCCTCAGGGATGTTACTGAAGTCTTTGGATGACATCGACCAACCGGTCGCCCAGTCCGATTGTGTATCCTTGGGAGAGGAAGACGACGCGGTTGAAGGTGTCGGCTATGATGAACACCGGCATGGTGGCTGATGTGAGATGCATCTCCCTCTGTATTTCGGAGAGGATTGCGCCGTCTCGGTCTGTTCCGAAGACGACGGTGGAGGGAAGGCTCTTGAAGTCATCGAGACGAAACCTCCCTGCCTCGTCCTCATTGCGGAACAAGAGCAGCATCTTGCCTCCCCAGTCCTCAAGGTGTGAGCCAGTGAGGCTTATGTCGCGCAGAGCATGGTTAGTCGGCTCGTCGCTTGGGGCTATCATGCCGAGAACGTAATACCCGCGTCCTGTGGTGGACAGTATGGAGACCGGAGAGGTCTTTCCTAACGGCATGTAGCGGTTCTCGCTGTCGAAGGAGCCTATGACCTGGATATCATGAGCTGATGAACGCATGATGAGTGGGATGACCGTGACGGTGTCTGCCTTGACGGGGAAGGTCTCGATATGCGCAAGCACACTGCCGTCTGCCATACGTGTGCCTGTGATGAGGATGTAGTCACCGGCATCGACTTCGGCTCCTTTACTTAGGAGGGTCTCGTAGCTGTCAGTCTCACCGTAGCTCATGAGACTGCATTTGCCCTCGTTGATGGATGAGAGCGTGAAGTGTGTGTAGTATTTGGGATTGGGCAGATACGGCGACGCTTCGTAAGTACCTGACAAAATGCCCTTTGACAGTCTCGCCTCAGACTGTGTGAATTCCACTGTACGCCAGCCATTCGTCGCGGTGTCAAGAAGTTCCACATTCCCGTTGACAGGATTGACGCGGGCAGGATTGCCCAATGTCCTGCATAAGGATACGAAAAAGATATCCCGTGAGGCCGCATCGGTCGTACGGTGACTCCAGACACCGATTGGCGACATGCGGAGCTGTTGTGGATTATGTTCCTCGTCGATACGGATATTGGCCTTAATCCATGATATCAGATTGCCGGGATCGCGGAAGAGGCTTCTGAGACTGTCGCTGATGTTCTCTGAGAAATATTCGCGATAAGGGACAAGCATCTCGTTTCGTACTCGCGGGCACAGGACGTATTTGTTGTAAACATCCCTGTCGATATCTGTCGTGGGTGTCTGTTCGTATGCGTCAAGCAGATTGTCCATAGTGATGTCACGCAGGTCCTTGTCTGACACGACGGAAAGCAAGTCGTATGCTCTCTCTTTGTCTGATGCTTTGCCCAGGAAGTCTTTGATTGTCTCATGATTGCCTCGACTGGCAGTAAGTAGCGGAGTTGAGGTGTCGAATGTCGCAACATAGGCGTTGCGCAATGAATCCTCATATGCGAGTCGGTGTGCGTTGACGGTTTTCTGCTCATCGGACAACTCCGGGATTGTGTTACGTTCCTTTGGGGGAATTATCCTGAGTTCAGCTGAATACCTGTCCCCTGCCTTGTGCTCAAGAACGACGAGGGTGGTGTCTCCATTCTCGACGGTGCACTTGGCGAATCCGTACATGCCGTCTTTATATCCCCAGACAACGAGGTCGCCCATGCCGGCTTCAATAGATGCGAGGCCATCGGGCGACGTGGTCTTCTCGGCGATGGTGAAGAATTCCGCATAGTTGTATATCTTGAACTGAACGCCGGCCTCACCTACCGCCCGGCCTTTCGTGTCAACGACTTTGACGAGTGCCCGGGCTGTGGGGGCATAGTTGCCGGTGACGTTGATCTCAGTGTAGCAAGCGGTCTTCGCCATCACTTCCTCCGGTCCGTCGTAATCACCGAACACCTTGGTGTGCATGAGCATTCCCCTTGATGCGGGAGCGTTGAACCAGCCGAGGTCGAGCACCGCTTCCGGCTCACAGGCACCGAGGAAGTGCCACTCACCATCGGCCCAGGCTTCCACCCAGGCGTGGTTGTCATCGGTGTGAGCCCAACGAGGCGTATAGACCTGACGGGCGGGAATACACACCGAGCGAAGAGCGGCCACGGTGAATGTGGACTCCTCGCCGCACCGTCCGTAGGCTGTGCGCAGGGTGGCGAGAGGCGAACTGGTCCGCTCGTCGCTGGGAGTGTAAGTCACTTTCTCGTGACACCAATGATTGACCTCAAGTATGGCGTCCCTCATGCTGAGGCCGCGGACTCGTTCCTTAAGCTCAGCGTAGAAAACCGTCCGGGAGGAGTCGAGGCTCTCGTTGTTCACTCGTACCGGGAGAACGAAATGCCGGAACTCACGTTCTGGTACGCTGTCACCCCAGGGCATCTCCTCACGCGCCTGGAATGAGCAATCCACGTTACGGCGCCAGAACTCCTCGGGGTAGTCAACGCTGTCTGGCGTGGGCATATAGGCATAGAGGAAATCAAGCGCCTCTTGCTTCCGGTGTTCCTGGGTTGAGCAAGAGAGGACGAGCAAGATGGACAGCAATACGACGATATGCTTGCCGTAGGACGAATTACCTGTTGACATGTTTCGGACGAATTATCAGTTGATACTCATTTGGATTGCTTCGCTGTATTTCTCAACGATGTCAGTGATGGCGTTGGTCACACTGATTTTGACGTTCTTGGACGTAAGGCTGGCTCTTGTCCTCTCGTCTAAGAAGACATTGAACTTCATTTCGGTATCTCCTGGATTCTCCTGGGCTATCTCACGGATATCCTCCACCATCTCCTCTGTCAGTTGGTTTATGTCGATGGTCAGGGTGATGGACTTGATAATCGTCTTCTTGACATCGGCGAGCAGTTCCACGGAGTTTATTCTCAGGTCCTTCTTGTCAGGTCTCCAGCGGTCTGGAACTATTTGCGCCCGGACAAAGATAGAGACTCCCTCGAAGAAACTGTTCCTGAAGTCGGCCCAGTTCTGTCCGAAGAGTGCCAGTTGGAAAGAGCCGTTATAGTCCTCGATGGTTATTTTCCCGTATGGCGTGCCCTTCTTCGTCAGTCCGGAGAACACGGCATTGACTATGCCACCAAAGGTGATCTCGGTTTTCTGCGACAGTGCCTCGAGGTCTCCCAGCTCCGTGACAGTGGTGTTGCAGACATTTTTGAGAATTATCGCATATTCGTCGAGGGGATGAGCCGAGAGGTATATACCTACGAGGTCGCGCTCTTTGTTGAGACGTTCGAGGTCTGACCATGTCTCGACGTTCTGTGGTATCTGTGGATGAACGGTCTCAATGGCCATCATACCTCCGAAGAGGTTGTTCGAGGCATTGAGTTTGTCTATCTGGTAGTGGTTGCCGTATCGTATGAGGACATCGAGGAACTGCTCACGGCCATTGTCGCAGAAGAACGTCTCGCGAGGGAATCCGGCGATGGAATCGAGTGCTCCGGCAAGCGCCAGGCATTCAAGGCCCTTGCGATTGCAACTGGAAAGACTGACACGTTCCACGAAATTGAAGATGTCAGTGAACGGACCATTGGCTACACGCTCGTTGATGATTGCCATGGCGGCACTGGTCCCGACACCTTTCACGGCTCCGAGTCCGAATCGGATATCACCTTTCTTATTGACCGCGAACTTCAGGTGGCTCTCGTTCACGTCAGGACCAAGGGTGCTGATTCCCATAGACTTGCATTCGTCCATCAGCTTGCGTACAGTGCTTATGTCGCTGAGGCTCCGGCTCATGGAGGCCGCCATGTACTGGGCGGGATAGTGGGCTTTGAGATAGGCGGTCTGGTATGCCACCCATGAATAGCAGGTGGCGTGGCTCTTGTTGAATGCGTATGATGCGAACTTCCTCCAGTCGTTCCATATCTTCTCCAAGACAACCGGGTCATGTCCGTTCTTCATCCCGCCTTCGATGAACTTAGGTTGCAGCATTTCCAGCTTGTCCTTCTGCTTCTTGCCCATGGCCTTCCGGAGGGTGTCGCTCTCGCCACGGGTGAAGCCGGCCAACTGACGTGAGAGGAGCATCACCTGTTCCTGATAGACAGTGATGCCGTAGGTGTCCTTGAGGTACTTCTCCATACAAGGAATATCGTAAGTGATAGGCTCACGTCCGAGTTTGCGGTCGATGAATCGCGGAATGTAGTCCATCGGTCCTGGACGGTAGAGGGCGTTCATGGCTATCAGGTCCTCGAAGGTGGATGGCTGCAGTTCCCGTAGGTACTTCTGCATACCTGCCGACTCGAACTGGAACGTTCCGACCGTGCGGCCCTCACTGTACAGACGGTACGTGGCGGGGTCATTGATGTCAAGCGAATCGACATCCACGTCAATGCCGAGACTGTCCTTGATGTTGGCAACGGTTTCCTTCATGATGCTGAGGTTCTTCAGTCCGAGGAAGTCCATCTTGATGAGTCCTGTCTCTTCGATGACATGGCCATCGTACTGTGTGCAGCGCACCTTGCCTCCGCTTTCCTTGTCGTCAGCGGTGCTCACCGGCACCCAGTCGGTTATGTCATCTCGGCAGATGATGGTGCCGCAGGCATGGACTCCGGTGTTCCTGACGTTATTCTCCAGCATCTGGGCATAGGACATGGTGTCCCTTATCAGTGGGTCGGTGCTTGTGACGGCTTCCCTGAGTTTGTCAATCTCATTGATGGCATTCTTCAGGTTCATCTTATTGCCGCTTGGCAGTTTGTCAGGTATGGCCTTGCAGAGCTCATCGGAGACACTCAGTGGCACTTTCTGCACACGAGCCACATCCTTGATTGCCAGTTTCGTGGCCATAGTGCCGTATGTGATGATATGAGCCACCTTCTCCGCACCGTATTTCTCAGTGACGTATTGCAGCACCTTGCCTCGTCCGTCGTCATCGAAATCGACATCGATATCAGGAAGGCTGATTCTGTCAGGGTTGAGGAACCGTTCGAACAGCAAGTCATACTTTATCGGATCCACTCTGGTTATGTCAAGACAGTAAGCCACGACGGACCCGGCGGCACTGCCACGTCCGGGACCCACCCACACTCCGAGTTGTTTGCGGGCTGCGTTGATGTAGTCTTGGACAATGAGGAAATAGCCCGGGAACCCCATGGTCTTCATGATGTGAAGTTCGAATTTCACTTGTTGCATCACATCCTCCGGGGCCGGGTCTCCGTAGCAGCGTTTCGCCCCCTCGTATGCCAGGTGCGCAAGATAGTCCGCCTCGAACTTGATACGGTAGAGAGCGTCATACCCGCCAAGCCGGGCAATCTTCTTCTCTCCCTCCTCCTCACTCATCACCACATTGCCGTTCTCGTCCTGGGTGAACTCATCGTAGAGGTCTTTCTCTGTCAGGCGCTTGCGGTACTCTTCCTCTGTCCCGAACTCTTCGGGAATCGGGAAGTAAGGCATGATAGGTGCATGGTTGATGCTGTAGAACTCCACCTTGTCGAGAATCTCGATGGTATTCGACAACGCCTCCGGGACATCACTGAATACCTCGCTCATCTCAGCGCGTGTCTTGAACCATTCCTGCTTGGAATAGAGCATTCGCGTAGGGTCATCCAGATCCTTCCCCGTACTCAGGCATATCAGACGGTCGTGGGCCTCAGCGTTCTCCTCATCGACAAAGTGGGAGTCGTTGGTGCAGATGAGTTTGACATCATGTTTGCGGGCGAGTTCCATCAGGACGTTGTTCACTTGCTGCTGGAGCGGGAACGTCTCGCGGTTGGCTCTGACATTCGGGTTCTTCACTTCGTGACGCATCAACTCAAGGTAGAAGTCATCGCCGAAGATGCTCTTGAACCACTCTATCGACTCTTCCGCCTCCTTTGTCATACCCTTGCGGATATACCACGGAATCTCGCCAGCCAGGCACGCACTGCTGACTATCAGACCCTCATGATATTTCTCGAGCTCCTCATGGTCTGTTCGTGGACGGTAGTAGAATCCGTCAACCCATGCATGGCTTACGAGTTTGATGAGGTTGTGGTACCCTGTCTTGTTCTTCGCGAGGAGTATGAGATGCCATCCGCTCTGGTCCATCTTGTTGTTCTTCTCCATCAAGAGACGGCTCCGGCGGGCACAATACATCTCACACCCGAATATCGGCTTGAAAGGCTCAAGACCTTCCTCCTTCCGCTCCTTGTTGACTTTCTCGACCTCATTGAAGAACTCCTTGATGCCGAACATGTTCCCATGATCGGTGATGGCCATGCCACGCATACCATCACCGATGGCTTTGTCCACCAGTTTCTTGATGTTGGCCTGACCATCGAGGATGGAATACTGTGTATGTACGTGTAAGTGAACGAAATCCTGAATCTCCATTTACTGTGTGTTTTCTGTTAAGGTGGTTACTATTTGTTCGGTGAATTTTTAGAACACCCCTCCATACTTAGTTCCCGTTCGCCGCCATCGGTCTCACGGATAGTGACCCTCACAGTCTCAGGCGGCAGCAATTCCTCAATCAGTTCCGGCCATTCCATGAGGCACAGGTCGCCACTGTAGATATAATCGTCGAAACTCAGATCCCTGACTTCATCCACCTTCTTGATGCGGTAGAAGTCAAAGTGGTAGATAGGGTTCCCGCTAAGGTCTGCGTATTCGTTGACTATGGCGAAAGTAGGTGACGTGATCACGTCAGCCACGCCCAGCTGATTGCACACCGCCTTGATGAATGTGGTCTTGCCTGCCCCCATGCCACCGTAGAAGGCGACTATCTTTCTCTCACCCAGTGCTTCCAGGAATTTTCCCGCGGCATCGTCGATGTGCTCGATGGTGAATCTCATTTGCGTTCTATTTATTGTAATAACTTGCCTTGACTCCGTCATTCAATGCCTGACCTTACTCTTCATCGACACCAGTGGTATCAGCATTTCCTCCATGCTGATGCCTCCGTGCTGGAAGGTGTTGTGATAGTAGTTCACATAATAGTTGTAGTTGTTCGGATATGCGAAGAAGTCATTTCCGCATGCGAAGACGTATGATGTGCTGATGTTAGGCGACGGCAGATATGACTTCCTCGGCTCTTTTATCTCAAAGACCTCCTTGGGGTTGTAGCTCAGGTTCTTCCCAAGTTTGTAACGGAGGTTGGTGTTCGTGTTCTTGTCTCCTATCACCTTTATCGGCTTGTCCACTCTGATGCTGCCATGGTCAGTCGTGATGATGACGCGCGCCTCGGTCTGTGACAGGCGTGTGAACAGTTCCCTGATAGGTGAATGACGGAACCAGGAGGCGGTGATGCTCCTGTAGGCATTCTCGTCTGAAGCCAGCTCGCGCACCATCATGGATTCGGTCCGCACGTGAGAGAGCATATCGATGAAGTTGATGACCACGACATTGATTTTGTTGTCACTGAGCGTGTGGAACTGTCCTAACAGTCGCTCTATGTCATCGGAGTTGTTGAGTTTGCTGTAGGAGAACGTGTCGTGTCTGCGGAAACGCTCAATCTGAGTCCTGATCAGAGGGGACTCGTTGAGGTTCTTGCCCTCCTCCTCATCCTCGTCAACCCAGAGGTCAGGAAACATCTTCGCTATCTGGTCAGGCATCAGACCTGCGAAAATGGCATTACGGGCATACTGCGTGGCTGTCGGGAGAATGCTGAGATACAGTTCCTCGTCAATCGAGAACTCGTCCTTCAGTTCCTGGCTGATCACACGCCACTGGTCGTACCTGAGATTGTCGAATACCAGCAGATACACCTGCTCACCTGAATTGACGGCGGGAAACACTTTCCGCTTGAAGATGTCAGGACTCATCATCGGCCTGTCTTCATCCTGAATCCAGTCGATATAGTTACGTTTTATGAATTTTGCGAACTCTGTGTTGGCCTCGTTCTTCTGCTGTCTGAGCATATCAGACATCTCGCTGCCGGTGGTGCTCAGCTCCAGTTCCCAGAACACCAGCTTCCTATACACATCCATCCACTCCTCAAGACTGTATGAGTCATTGATCTGCATGCCTATCTTGACGAAATTCTGCTGATACGAGGAGTCAGTGACCTGGGTCTCAATCTGCTTCCTCTGGAGGTGCTTCTTGATTGTCAGGTAAATCTGGCTCGGATTGACAGGCTTGATGAGATAGTCAGCGATCTTCTTGCCGATAGCCTGATCCATGATGTTCTCTTCCTCGCTTTTCGTGACCATGACAACCGGGATGTTGTTGTCAGCCTCCTTGATGCGAGAGAGGGTGTCCAGCCCGCTGAGACCGGGCATGTTCTCGTCAAGGAAAATCAGGTCGAACGAACGTTCCTGACACATCTCCACCGCGTCACGACCGTTGGTGGCGGTGACGACCTCGTAACCCTTCTTCTCAAGGAATATGATGTACGCCCTCAGAAGCTCAATCTCGTCATCCACCCAAAGTAATGTTCCGTTGTTGTTCATATCTGCCGCATCAGGATAATGTTCATATCGCAGTGCAAATTTACGTCATTCCTTTGAATATTCCAAATAATTGGAACAGATTAAGCAGGGGATGTGGCAGCCGGCGACAATGGGAACGCCGCGTAGATTGATTGCCAATCAACCTAAATCAGCCTGTTTCGGAGAATATCATGTTAAATGATATTAAAATTGTATGCGAAAAATTGATTTTTATTGTAATATCACATAATATTCCTTAACTTTGCGGAGAAATGTATAAAGTCGTTAATGTGTATTCAAAATATTAAATCGTAAATTATGAAAAAGACCAGAATGTTTCTGTTAGCCGCAATGGCTATCATGGCATCGTCCGCGGCCAGCGCACAGGAATCCTGCTCCGGCGAATGTCAGGAGCTCGGTTACAAGCCTTACCCTTACAATTTCATCCAGTTGCAAGGAGGTGTCGGCACTACCTTCACTGATGTCAGATTCACTGACCTCATCAGTCCTACCGCCAGTCTCGGCATCGGCCGCATGTTCTTCCCGGCTGTAGGCGCGCGCCTGCATGTCAACGCATGGGAGTCAAAAGGCGGCTTCAAGACAACAGGTGATCCGCTGACTTACAAGTTCAACTATGTCACGACAGACCTCGACCTCATGGTCAACCTGTCGAATATCTTCTCCAAGAAGCATCGCCATCTCCTTGACGTCTATCTCATCGGCGGTGTGGGACTCAACTATGCATGGAACAACGACGAATACAATGAGCTTCTGGCCACCTATCCGTCTTCCGTCGTTTACGACACGGAACTGGCCTGGGGTGAAGGCACCTCGAGAAAGACCCTCCTCAACCACAATCTCAGAGCAGGGCTCATGGCAGACCTGAACATCGCCAAGCATTGGAGCGTCGGTCTTGAAATCGACGCCAACAGCCTCGATGACCGATTCAACTCAAAGCACAACAACAGTGATGACTGGATGGTGACAGCACAATTAGGCATCACCTACAAGTTCGGTTTCAAGAAGGTGGCAAAGAAAGCCGAACCAGCACCAGTGCCAGTGGCTCCGAAACCAGAGCCGAAGCCAGTCGTAAAGCCAGCACCTGTACCTGTACCGGTTCCGAAGGTCGTTGACGAGCCACTCGAGGAGACTATCTTCTACGACATCCGCCAGAGCACTCCAAACCCGGATGACATCATCAAGAAGGTCGTTGAATGGGCAAAGAAGCACCCAGACCAGACTATCACCGTAGTAGGTTATGCTGACAAGGGCACTGGTAACCCGACCATCAACCAGAAGTACTCACAGCAGCGCGCCGAGTCAGTGGCCCAGACCCTCAAGGCTCAGGGCGTCCCTGAGAGCCAGCTCAAGGTTGAGTACAAGGGCGACACAGTTCAGCCATTCAACGAGAATGACAAGAACCGTTGCACCATCGTAGCGGGAAAGACCAAGTAGAAAACCCCCACACCTTATATTTAATGAGCGGGCAGATGCGAGTCAGATAGCATCTGCCCGCTTTGTCATGCGGACGATAACGGACGAAAACGGAAAACACCGGAAAACCCGGAATAGCCGGAATAGCCGGAGAACGATGGACCAGCCGCCAGACCTCGCACGACGAGGCCTGGGAGTCCGCATGACGAGGTCTGTGAGAGCGCATGACGAGGCCTGAGAGAGCGCATGACGAGGTGTCGGTGAGCGTTCTCGCCGATGTCGGAGAGCGTTGTCGCCGACGTGGGAGAGCGTTGTCGGCGACGTGGGTGAGCGTTGTCGGCGCATCTGCCGGGCGCTCCTATAGCGTGGTCAGAAGCCTCGCTCCGACACTGCCAAAGGCACGCCGGGAGTCAGCCGCGGCTGCCACTGGGTCGTGAGCGGGAAGTGGCGATTTGCTCTTCCGTCATGTTTGTCCCGTTTTATCGTTCGAGGGCCTCGAATTTCACGTTCGAGGGCCTCGA
>JAKSJE010000044.1 GCA_024398405.1 Bacteroidaceae bacterium | reverse complement strand
ACCTGTTACTAACAACTATATACTACCTGTTACTAACAACTATATACCACCTGTTAGTAACAAGTATATACCACTTGTTAGTAACAGAAATATAGTTTTGTCCGTAATCGTGGATAATGTCATGCGCTCCATTGCGATGTCTCGTGCGGTGTATCGCCAAATGGCGTGCGGTGTGTCAAGTCCTGGCGACCGTCGGAGATGGTTTGTCGGATAATGATGCCGCGAAGGTAATCGTTTATGGTGGGCTCCATGAATTCTTTTCCATGGAAAGAGCCATGCGATCCATAGTTGTGAATCTATTATTCGGTCGGTGAATTTACAGGACCCACCTTATGCCCAATCCGCCAAGTCCATTCTCTGGTATCTGCCATCTGCGAGGCTGCGAAGTGGGATATCCATGGGAAAATGCACATGCGCCAGCATTGTGCTTGACAATGAGCGTGAGGTATATACAAAGGGCAATGTCACCTACATGCCTACATATTATATAATGTGTATAGAACGAACGGAAATCCATGAAGGTGGCCGCGTCTTCTAATCCGCAAAGCAATGAAGAACTGACAATATCAAGGCATTATTGCCAATAATCCATTCAGACGACATCTATGGCAAGCCGGAATTAGCAGAACGCCCCTTAAAAATTTTCGGACAGAGCCTGCCAAAGCACAATAACCAGTCTGTTATCTTCGTGACGCTATTGGCAAGTCTGGGCTTGTTGGCAGATCTTCTGTTTTTTCACACGTTACCTCAACATTTGTTTGGCAGTTCGGAAATAAATACCTAACTTTGCAGCGACCGGTTAGTCCTTGGTGGGTTGGCGGGTCATACTGGCGGCGGACGCATGGCGAAGAGCCGGACGAGACCGCGGTCAGAGACATTCGGGCAAAACCTCAGCACCGCCTACGTGTAGGCAAGGCAGAGTGACGAAAGGCGTTTTAGACGTTTATCTTCTACTGTCAAATCTCGCAAATTTGCATCATTCAAGAAGGTACTCGCAACTAAACGCCTACGGTGGGTTTATTGTATCACCATACAATAATTCCTGGCGTGGGCTAACTGGTTGCTTATCCTTGAATGAGGGCAATGCGAGAGCCTGACGGTGGGGTGAGCGAAAGAATATCACCCACGCTTCTTCATTTAATCACATTCAAAAACATCAGTTGTCTATCCACAGGGTGAGTGGATGGGACGGAATTTGTCGTATCCATACCCCAACGACCATTTTTCTCGCCGCAAGGGTTACTATTACATCATTTCCGTCATAAACACGCACAGGCGAGGGATGCAATGCAGGGAAGCGGAAGTAGCGAACCACTAACAACAGAAAGAATGAGAATGACAAGATTGTTTGCCTTTATGGCGGTAATGCCCACCCCAGTGACCGGGCGTCATCAGGATAACGCCAGCCCCGGATGGAGTGCCGGCAGTATGCCATTGATGCCGCAGGGTCAGTAATTGACGCGTAAGTTCACTATTAGTTTATCAATTCAATACCAACACAACGATTATGAGAAATCACATGTCCTTCTTTACGAGTTCCCTGATCAGGAGCCGTATTCCGGCTTGCCGGAAGGAAGACGAGGGGTTTGGCTCCACCGGCAAGACCAATCCTCGGTTTTCCAGCGCATTGAGACGCACGCTGTCACTTTGCCGTGGCAACCAGTGCCTATCACTCAGGCTCACCCCTGCCGCTGTCATCTTATGTCTGTTCACAGTCCAAGGTGCGTTTGCCCAGAAACACGTCGAGTATTCCGTCTATGGCGGCGTTGGACTCATGTCAGCCGGTGGTGACGACCACGATGAGATGCTCGCGGATGGGTACGACTTCAACCCAAAACTCACTTATGCGTTAGGCGGAGATGTGAAGTTCATGCTTTCCCGCAAACCCAGCGCGTTCTTCATCAAGCCTGGACTTGAGGTCAACAAGGGCGAGTCATCATACGAGAAGTCAACAAGCAGTTCCTCAAAGATGAAAGCGAGTTACCTGAAAGGTTCTAAACTTGTGAAATATGAGACCACGCGCTACCATAGCAACTATAACGAGAGATCGAAAGAATACTACGCAGTCCAGCTTCCCGTGACATTCGGATATCAGTTCACGTTCGGTGCGAAGTCCCAGTTCAGGATGGCAGCGGGAGTGCTTGGCCTTGTCGGACTACAGGTCTATTCGAGAGCGACTGTTGAGGAGGGATGGCATATTGCTTATTCACCGTTCTACGAGAATGGAGGCAAGAGGGTTTACAGCAAAGTGGTCGATGGCGACAGTTCAGTGAGTGTGACAAACCATGACATCGACATCGACGGCTGCTGTTACGGATTTGGAGGACAGTTGTCCTTCTATTACTGGAAACTCAACGCACGTTATTCATTCAGGTACGAGAAGAGCTTCTCAAATGACTCTGACGGCCACACCATGACGCACTTCTTCACTCTCGGATATGTGTTCTGATAGATTCACGCAACAGACATACTCAATATAGGTATATCACCAGTAGGGTTCTATCGTTGGACTTCTGAAGTGGATATCACATCTTCAGGTGATTTCTACATACCAAATGGTAAAATTCGAAAAATATTAATTAACAATGAAAGAAGAAAAAGTAAAGAAAAAGGATGGGCACAATGTAACATCATCATTGTGTCTGGCTATTATTGCCATTTTCTGCCTCGCATCAAATAGCGTCTATGCACAGCAGAAGGGCCATAAAAAAGCAGGAAGACTTACTGCAAGCAGGTATTCATCCTTGCCAAGTGGCTATAATCAAGTTGGTACAACACAGTTGTATTACAAACAGTCTTCAAATTCCATTGATATGATTGGATACTACAACGGATACTATTATTCCTCTACTTATGGCGACCGTGGTTATGCGCTTGCAATTAAAGTAGGTAATAATAGTGCTGTTCGCATTGACTGCTTGAATGGAACGACCACAAATGGTGTCACCGTTCGCCCTTCTGTTGAACAGCAAGGCGAACTGGCACGAATTTGTTATACCGTAACGAACAACGATTCAACAGATGTTATTATTTCAATGGGAACTCATGCTGACGTTATGATAGGCAGCAATGACCAGGCCCCTATTTCCAGACGAATAGATACAGTTGGACAAACGTACGGATTAACAATGAAAGACGGTAATGGAGCCCAACTTTGCGTACTTTTCGGTTCTGGTCTTGCTGGCGTGACTGCGGTAAGTGATTTCTGGTTTGGGTTCTATAGCACTAATTCCGAGTCATATCAGATGGTGGGAGAGTATTACGGAAAGAGCAATTACATGCAAGAGAACGGTTCTTACGATAGTGGTATGGGATGGTGTTGGAAAAACAAAACGGTCCCCGCTGGTTCGACCGTTGTTTTCTCTTACTTGGTAGGTGTTGGCGAAGTAAATCTTGAACCAAACTCTTCATTTGAGGCAACACCAGATGACCCAGAAGGTTGGAACGACCTTAGCCGTCCTCACAAACTTGCACTGGAAGGTACTTATGAAAGTCCTGCTGGTCTTGATGGTATGATTGAATATGCTGTTGAAGATAGTGAGGAATGGCATCAACTGACAGAAACGATTCCTTCAGGAAGTACCTTCAACGATAGTCTTGTTGCTATGTTTGATGCATCACGTGAAAAGCATGTAATCCGTTTCAGAACAAGAGATAACGTGGGTAATACCACTTTGTTGCCATCTATAGAATATATAGATGTTTCATTCCTACAATACACAGGAATAACAGATAAGACATATACAGGAGATTCTATTTATCAGGAAGTCGAATGTACAGATGTCGCAAAATCACAAATTACAACTGGCAGATATTCAAACAACATAAATGCAGGAACCGCTTCGTTCTGCATTGAAGGCGTTTTCCCATATACCATTGGAAGAAAGTCATACACATTCCAAATCAATCCTGCACCATTGAGCGGAGATATCAATTTAACCACTGATAGTTGTGTGTATAACGGTCAACAACACTATCCAGAATGGACTTTTACCAACGAATCATATACATCATTGGAAGAAGGGAAAGATTACAACGTAACATATACCGACAATAGATACCCTGGTACTGCGAAATTGATAGTAAAGGGCAAGGGCAATTATACATCAGAACTTACTAAAACCTTCTTCATTGATAAGGCTCCATTACGAGACGAACTCTTCTCAATTACTTTGCCTGACGAGGATATATCTTATGACGGCAATGAGCATCAAGCTTCTGCTACGGCAAGCAATGGTGTAGGAGAAATTACCTTCATGTATATACCGCGTGGAGAATCCACAACACTAACAGAAGGGCCTGTAGAAGAAGGTAGTTATGATGTATATACCCAAATCTCGAATGGTGAACTGTATTACGGAAGACCAACAACAATGGTCGGCAGTTTCACAATCTACAGATTTGATGAGGATGAATGGCAATCATTATCACTTCTTTATGCAGAGATACAGCAAATGGGTGTTACTCTTCCATGGGATATTGCTGGAGGTGCTAAGAATGTTAGCAAGTTTGAAGAACTCACAGTACGAGAGGGGCATGTTGTAGGCATTTCATTGGCAAACAAGAAAATATCAGGAATATTTCCTTCAAGTATAACAGCATTCCCAAGACTTGAGGACATCGACCTGTCGGGCAACAATCTTTCCGGCGACATCGGCACGGCGGCATACGCCTTCGCTCAGCAGAATCCGGGAATGATGACGAGTGTGAGGAAGGTGGATATCTCGGGTAACAAGTTGTCAGGCAACATCGCCACGTTCGCCAACAGTTTCCCGAACCTGACCACCCTCGACGCCTCCGGCAACTGCATCGAGGAGGTCACCCCGGCAATCTCACCGTCCGTCACGTCGCTCGACCTGAGCAGACAGACCATCGCCCGGGTGACGCCGCTGGCCCTGACAGGCATGTCAGCCGGTTCACTCGTCGAGAGCCTGCCGACCGTCCTGCTCTATAACCATGAGAACCAGACCTACACGACAGACATCGCCATGCTCTGCACCACGGCAGACAGCACCTGGAGCATGACATTGACCAGTCAGGACGGCGAACTGTCAATCGCCTGCACATCAGAGCAGAACACATATTACGGCGAGAGCGGAGAAACGCTCAGGGTCAGCCTGCTGAACGGAGACGGCTCACAGGAGGGCAGCACCTTCAGCATAGCCCTCACCTACGATAATGGCGACGGGAACTTCGACGGAGCCGTTGACATACTCGACCTACAGTCAACCATCCTGTACTGCTTCGACGAGTATGATCGCAGCCGTCCATTCAACTTCAATGCCGCCGACACATACAAGGACTCCTATTCAAGAATCAACGTGCAGGATGTGGTATCGACCGTGAACCTTCTCCTGGACAACGGTTCTCGTGTTCCGAAAGCAGGAAGTCCGTTCGCCGTCACGGACGATCAGGCAGCCGAGTGCCTCGTGTTCGTAAGAGGCAACCAAGTGATACTCTCCTCTGCCGAACCGGTGGCAGCGCTTCATGTGCTTGCCGACGCACCGGTGCAGTGGGATTTAGGCAAGTACGGACTCGAGGTGGGAGTCAAGAGGAACGGCATGGTCGCCTACTCACTGACGGATGGCGTCATACCAGCCGGAGAGACAGTCATAGGCACTTGTCCTGATGGCACGCACATCATCAACGCCACACTGTCAGACAGGGACGCACAGAGAATCACCGAGCCTTACGGAGGTGCTGCCACTTCGATATCCGTAAGCCAGTCCGCATCAGCCGATGACGAGACATTCGACATAGACGGAAGGAGGAAAGGCATGAGAAGCAAAGGCCTGAATATCGTGAGACAAGGAAGTCATTATTATAAAATCCTTAAATAACAAATACATCTGTCATGAAAATCAGAAGACACATCGCAACATTGTGTTTGCTACAGATCGGCATCTTATGTACGTTCGCACAGAAGAATGTGCTTACCGTTCCTGATGTCATCAAACCAAGAGAGAAGCAGGTGATGCTCGGCATAGGTCTTGAGAACACGGCGGACATCACGGCAGTGGAGTTCGTCCTGACGTTGCCGGAGGGGTTCGTCCTCCATACCGACGGTGCGACGTTGACGGAGCGCACCAGCAGCCACTCGTTCAGAGCCACATCCTCGGGGCAGAACAAGTACAAGGTGATGATATTCTCGTCGGAGAACAGCAGCATCATAGGACGTACCGGCAAGATTATCGAGTTCCCGGTGAGTTCCCCACAGCCGTTCGACGAAGGCTCAGAACACCAGATGTCGGTCTCGGACGTGGTGTTGGCAGGTCCTGACGGCAGCGACCTGACCACGGGCTATGAAGCCGGCAAGATTAAAATCGTGAAGTCGCCGGACCTGGAGGTCAGCGCAGTCACCGCGAGTTCCGGGACACTCACGCCCGGAGGACAGCTGACAGTCGGCTGGAACGTGACGAATATCGGTGGACTCGCGACTGAAGGAGGCTGGAACGAGCAGATATTCCTCGTGAGCAGCCGCGGGAACAGGAAACTCGTAGGCACAGTCTATCATGAAGACACCTTGGAAGCCGGTGGCTCAGAGAGCCGCAGCGCTACGTTGACGATTCCAGCCATACTCGGACTGGACGGAGAGGCCGTCGTAAGCGTTAAGGTCAACCCGAACAGCGACTGCGGAGAGCCGGAGGGGCTGAGAACGAACAATGAATGCGCGTCACCCGACGGCATCAATGTGACAAAGACACTCACTCTGACTCCCGAGGTGACGGACACGGAGGAGAAGGAGGAGAAAACACTGAGACTGCAACTGACACGCAGCGGAGACAACGAATCCGACGAGACCTTCGAGGTTGGGGGATGTACCGACAGCCGGGTGGAACTGCCACAGACGGTCACCATAGCATCCGGCAAGGCGAGCACGTATCTCTATGTAAAGATAAAGGCCAATGGGATATACGATGCGAAGAGCGGTCCTACACAGTTCTCACTGACGGGTGCTAATTATAATAAGGTGTCTGCCACATTGAACATAGAAGACGACACCTATCCCGACCTGAGACTTACGTCTTCGCAGCAGGATGTCACGGAAGGTGGTACAATCACGATGACAGTAAGCACAGACTACGCCCCTTCTGAGAATACGGAAATCAAACTGTCAAGTGATTTCTCCAAGCGTTTTGACATACCAAGCGCACTGTTGCATGCAGGTGAGAACTCAGTGGATATTGTCGTTGAGGCTGTTGACGACAATGTTCCCGACATAGACCAGGCAGTTACGTTCACGGCATTCGCAGCCGGATATAATCCAGCCTCGATGATGGCCGTGCTCATCGACAACGACATCCCGAACCTCAGCATGACGCTCATGCCCGACGCCGTATCGGAAGCGGCAGGTCCTCTTGCCGTGACCGCCAAGGTCAAGCGTCTGGACAATATCGACAAAAAAATCACAGTCAAGTTGTCTGACGACTCAAACGGAGGCATCTACTATGGTCGGCAGACATTCGACATGGAGGCCGGAGTGAGCGAGGCGACCCTTAACCTCGGTCCGATAGACAACTCCATCGTTGACGGAGAGCGAACACACCAGATCACCGCGGCTGTCTATATCGCATCCTGCAGTTGCAATGCCGGCAGCGGCACGTCAGCCGGCAGCGTGACCGTTCCGCTGACAGTCTATGACAATGACGGACCGACACTGACACTCATTTCGGGAGCCTCTGTGCTGAAGGAAGGAAGCGGAATGACAATCAGAGTCAGACGCAACACATCAGCAGCGGCTCCGTTGACAGTGAGCCTGAGTTGCGACCACGGTGATGACCTGGAATATCCTGCCACAGTCACCATACCATCCGGGGCAGACGAAGCGTCGTTCACGGTCATGTCAAAAATGAACGACATCGCAGGTGATGGGTTCACCGCCACGATGACAGCCTCAGCCGACGGCTTTGCCAAGGGAAATATCTGGTTCAGCGTTTCCGACCAGACCCTGCCTGACGCCCAGATTGAGTCACTGTCATCAGCAAGCGAGAGTTGCGTCTATGATGACGAGATGGTCTTCAATGTCACACTGGTCAACAGAGGCAATGCCCCACTGCCTGAAAACACTATGATACAGTTGTTCAAGTCTGATTCGCGAAACGCACTCGCGGAGATATACACCACTTCAGCCATTCCGGCAGGAGAGACATCGGACTTGTCTATCAGCATCAAGGCAGACTTCGCCATCGGCAGGCATTCGTTCTACGTGAAGGTGAACGCACAGAAAGACCACACGGAACTGAACTACAGCAACAACTCTTCTTCCTTCGCTACCATTGATGTGGTATCGCCATTCAGCACATCGACATCTGTATCGAAAACCATCTTGGGAAAGAACGACGAGGTGGAAATCAGCGGAAAGGCAAGCGGACGCAACACAGTCTATGCGGATATTGACGTCTATATCATAAACAAGGGCTACCGGCATGTCATCACCACCAAGACCGATGACGAAGGGTGTTTCTCAGTGACATACAAGCCATTCGAGAACCAAGACGGACACTTCATAGTCGGTTCTTGCTTCCATGGCGAACGTACTGAGGCAGAGCAGTGCGCGTTCGACAAATACGCTATAGAAGTAAGTAACTCTACCCGGACATGTGATGTCAACAGAGGGGAAAGTCATACGAGCCGTTTCGTAGTGAAGAACAATGGTGTACTACCGATATCCAATGTGAGAGCAAGACTGCTGTCCGAACTTCCTAACGCCCGGGTGACATTCAGCGAAGAGCCATTTGACATTGCAGGAGGCGGGAGCAAGACCCTTGAATACACCATCACAGGTGTAGAGGTATCCCCGGAACTGGCATGGCAAACCGTAAAGATGGAATTCACATGTGACGAGGGAGCGACAGCGACATCTGCTATCAACTTCTACATACGCGAGCCAAAGGCGCGTCTCAAGGCCGATGTCACAAGCATCAACACATCAGTCACAGTCGGTAGCGAGCGCGACTACCACATCACACTCACCAACACAGGAAAGTCAGCGACAGGTCCAATCACCTTCGCACTGCCGGCATGGATGCGTCTTGACGGCATTCAGTCAGTCAGTTCACTGAACACAGGCGAGAGTGTGGAAGTAGTGCTCCTCATCGGCACAAGCGACGACATGCAGATCAACAATCCTAAGCGCGGAAGTCTTGGAGTGAACTGCGAGAACGGCGATGGCATCTCCATACCATACAGCATCGAACCCGTATCGACGAGGTCTGGTATTCTTTCCATCGACGTATGCGACCAAAACACATACTACACCACCGAGGCTCCTCATGTTGCAGGTGCGAAGGTTGTGGTGAGACATCCCGCCACAGGCGCTGAGATTATCACAGGCGTCACCGACGCAAGCGGCATCTTCGCTACTGAACTGCAGGAAGGCTATTATGAGCTGACGGTCTCAGCCGAGAAGCATGAGAGCGTCACTAACAATGTGTATGTGGATCCAGAACGCACACGCAACCTGACGATAAACCTCGGATACCAAGGAGTGACTTTTGACTACATAGTGACACCGACCGAAATTGAGGATCAATACACACTGGTCACCAAGGTGAACTATGAGACGAACGTGCCTGTTCCTTGTGTCGTGCTTGACGTCCCGGAGAAGATTGACGGTGACAACATGAAAGCCGGCGAAAGCACACTTGTCTATATCACTGCCACAAACAAAGGTCTTGTCACGGCGCTGAACAACACCATCATCCTTCCTGAGAACACGGATGAGTGGATGTTTGAGCCTCTGACAAGCACCGGACCGGTCGATTTGCCTTCACAACAGTCGGTCTTGATACCAGTCAGGATTACCCGTCTGAAAGACGGCTCTGAGCAACGTGTCAAGGCAAGGTCGGTGGTAGAAGACATGCACAGCACTTTCAACAATTGCATGGTTCACATAAGAGACACCTACGATGCGATATGCGGTGACGAACTGAAGAATAACGAGTCATGCGAGCGGATGGCGATGAAGATGTGCGCACTTGCCGCTACAAGCACGGCGATAATGCAATACATGGCAGCAGTCCTTGGTGGTGGTGAAGGCAAAGGTGGCGACATCGGCTTTCCTTCAGGTGGCAAGACCATAAAATTCAAGGAAAAGTCTGAGAGCACTAAGATATCCGGGCATCAGTTCACACTGTGCAATCCTTGTGATGCCAAGAAAGCGGAAGAGTTGTTGAACATATTTATTGACAAGACACCTTTGAAGAACATAAATAAAGGAATGGATGAGGCCTATGAGATAGCGAAGAACGGATGCAAGGAGGAGGATCAGAAGAAAGCCATTACGAAGATTGTGTTCGACACTGTCAAAAGCATCATCGAGGAGTTGTGCAATACCATATACGTCACCACCGAAGATGAAGAAGAGGAGGACTACGATTCATCCACACTGGAAGAAGCCATAGACATCATCGAGATAACATCACGTGACTGTTCAGAGCAAGATGGCGGACAGATGGACAGAAGCTGGCAGAAAGAGTATGACAAGACAGCCAAGGACGAAGCAAGATATTTAGATAATTATCGAAAGGCCATCGGTCAGATATTCGGAGATGACATCTGGTTAGCATCCGACATAGAGAAGAAGATGGAGTTCGCCAGATCTGTGGTAGAGAACAAGGATCTGACTGACGAGGAAGTGCTTGCGGCACGCCCCGCATCCGTCAGCAATGAGCAAGCCCTCAACTTATTCAGACGTCTGAACGGATTAGATGAGCAGAACGCGATAGACTACGAAGCCATGGAAAGGCTGTTGGCTGAGAACAAGGCGATGGATGAGGCAGCCGTGGCAGAAGGTTACGAGTCACTCGCTGACAAGTTCATCCATATGTACGAGGTATGCACAGCGAAATATCAGGAGTTGTCATCCTCTGTCTGCGCCTCAATAACTCTTAAGTTCTCACAAGACATGACCATGAAACGTAAGGCATTCCGCGGTACTCTCACTGTATTCAATGGAAACGAGGAGAATGCCATGACTGACGTAAGACTGTCTTTGGTCGTAAGAGACGAGGACGGCAATGTAGCGACCACCCACGAGTTCGGAATCCGTCCGGAGAGCCTCACAGGATTTGAGGGTGAGCTGAGTCTTGATGGGAGCTGGACTCTTGACGCACAGCAGACAGGTGTGGCCACAATCCTGTTCACACCTACGAAGCACGCTGCTCCGACGGCCGATAAATTGTACTCATTCGGTGGTTCACTGTCATACGTGGATCCGTTTACAGGTCTGGCAGTCACACGCAACTTGGCACCAGTTACCCTGACTGTCAGTCCTTCGCCGGTTCTCGACCTCACCTACTTCATGCAACGCGACATAAAGGGCGACGATCCGTTGACCGAGGTCGTTGAGCCATCGGAAGAGGCTGAGTTCTCACTCCTTATTAATAATGTGGGGTATGGCGATGCCACAAACGTGAGGATGGCGACAAACAAACCTGAGATAGTGGACAACGAGAAAGGGCTCAATGTTGACTTCGAACTGGTGAGCAGCCAATTGAACGGTGGAGAGAAAACCCTTGCCTTAGGTGGGACTGTGGCCACAGACTTCGGTACGATTCCGGCCAAGACAACCTCGTACGCCCAATGGTGGCTGAAGAGTTCGTTATTAGGACACTTCACGACTTATGACATCGAGGCCACCCATGTGACAAGCTATGGCAATCCGGACTTGTCACTTCTGGGCAATGTCACCATACACGAGCTGATACGCAGTTTGGAGGTCGATGACGTAGATGGCAAGCTTGTCGGTTTCATGACTAATGACTTCGCCGATGCAGAGGACATGCCAGACATGGTTTACCTCTCCGATGGTGAGACCGAGAACGTGTATGTAACCAAGAACGCGACTACGCAAAAGACCTCAGACACCGATTACACGCTGACGGTAACTACGACACAGCCGGGATGGGTGTACGGAAGCGTAACTGACCCGACCCACGGTATCGCCTCATTGAAGTCCGTCAGACGGCAGAGCGACGGGAAGGAGATTCCGTTGCGTAACTTCTGGCAGACAGACAGGACTCTCCGCGATGGGAAAGACCCATTATACGAGAACAGGCTCCATTTCGCTGACTACGTGACGGCTACGGACGTAGAGACGTATGTCCTCACATTCGAGCCGACTCCGGAACTGTTGCTTGATATCGTCTCAATAGAAGACGCACCAGAAGAAGGCGCACTCGCCAAGGAGCCTGTTGACAACGTGAAGGTGATGTTCAACAAGCGCATCGACCCAACGACCTTCACGTCAGATGACATCTCCCTTGCCGTGCAGGGTGTGAAGCAGGACATAAGTGAGATTGGCATATCCACTGATGACAACAAGTCATTTACGATAGACTTCTCGTCGCTCAATGAGAGTGTCGGCAATGGTTACTTCGTGCTTACGGTCAACACGTCGGACATCATGGATGCTGAAGGCTATCCAGGAAAGAACGGCAAACAAGCAAACTGGATTATGTACCGTGACGGCCTTGTAGGCCTGAGCACCTCGACATATCCTGTGTCAGCCGGGACAGTCAGGATATTGCCGGTCCAGTCAGATGTGAAAGCACTGGACGGCACACCTGATGCTGACGACCGTGCGGAATACGGTTCTATCGTACGATTGGCAACCACTCCGAATGACGGTTATGTGTTCAGCAACTGGACCGTGAACGGAGAAGTGCTGTCAACCAATCCTGACGTCTTTGAGCATCCCGCTCTCGGTGACTTGGACATCAAGGCGAACTACGTGCCGAAGACATATCCGGTGACAATCAGCGGTTCTGGCGACGGAGGGGTCATCACGGGCTCCGCCACAGGTATCTATACCTATGGCTACGTGATAGATATCACAGCCTGTGCGAATGAGGACTATGTCTTCGAGGGCTGGACAGTCAACGGCCAGAATGCCGGCAATGCCGCAAGTCTGTCGTTGGTTGTTGACGGTCCTAAGGACATCAGCGCCAACTACAGACGTGAAGTATTGCAGCAATCGCTGACCTTGGCAAGGGGCTGGAACTGGATTTCGAGCCACATGAATGAGCCGGTGCTCATGGAGGACTTCCTTGGCGGCGTGACCCATGTGGTCGGTCAGTTCGATGAGCTAATCGACGACCCTGTCTATGGTATGACTGGCGGCATAGACGCCCTGATGCCAGGCTCCGCATACAAGGTGGATGTGCCGTTCGGTGTGAGGAAGTCATTCAAGGGACATCTGCACAACCTGTCGGACTCCCCGATTGAACTACATACCGGCTGGAACTGGATATCCTATCCTTACATGGAAGAGAGAGACATCAATGAAGTGCTGAATAACGCCTCTGAAGGTGACTACATGACCTCGCAGTTAGGCTTCTCCGAGTTTGCCGATGGCTATTGGGAAGGGACACTGAGCGTTCTCGTCCCGGGACATGGCTATATCTACAAGTCAGCGACAGAGAAGACCCTCGTATTCGACTTCTCAGAGAGAGGACCGAAAGCAAGGGTGTCGAGTCAAGGGAGTCAGGGCGATGACCCGTGCGACTGCGACATCGACGTTCACAGATACTCGTCCACAATGAGCATTATCGCACGTATCTCCGCCGAAGCGTACCATATCGATGGCAACGACTGCCTTATCTATGCCTTTGCAGGAAATGAATGTCGCGGAGTCAGCCAATGTGTCAACGGCAAGCACTATCTGACTGTTTACGGTGATGACGAGACGGATATCATGTTCGTAATCGTAAACACCGGGAACGGTGACACCTACGTGGCAAAAGAGAAAGTGCGTTTCAGCCAGGAGGTGATAGGCAGCCGCAAGTCACCGTTCATCATCACCATCGCCGGCGCTACTGACATAAGGAGCACAAGCAACTCGTCACGTAAGATGCAAATCCACAGTGTCGAAGGTATGCTTCTGAACCCGGAGGCGACAAGAGATGACCTAAAGACATTAAGACGTGGTATTTATATTGTTGACGGACAGAAGTTCATGGTAAAATAAAACGACAGAAGATATGAAGGCAAAAATATTATTCTATACACTCTTCATCATGGCATTCATTACTGAAGCCAGAGCGACCGATGCGAATTGGGATTTCGACCCATACGCATATCAATATGACATGACCGTCTATATGTGCATGTCTTCCATCAACGGGAAAAGCGTCAATGACTGCTCAGACTATCAAGTCGCCGCTTTCTGTGGCGAGGAGTGTAGGGGTATAGCCGTGCACAAGACAGTAGGCGAGCAAGAGTATCTCTATCTGCGAATACGCAGTAATAAGACTAGCGGAGAGACGATAAGTCTCAAAGCCATAGATATCAAAAGCGGGAGGGTCGCGGTCTCAGAAGAGACCATAGACTTCAAGTCCCAGCAGACCATAGGCTTTCCGAGCAGTCCGATGGTGGTGAATTTCGGGAATATGCTGGGGGACGCTAATGGGGACGGCCGGGTTGATCAGGGTGACATCGACGCTGTGGTGGCTTACATGAAGGAGGAGGAGCAGGCTCCGTTCTACCTCGACGCGGCCGACGTGAACGAGGACGGACTGGTCAACGTCACCGACATCGTGGGGATCGTGGGCATCATGACGGACGGAGCCGGTGAGCCAGGACCGGGTGCGTCGGTGCTGACAACTGGCTTCCCGGACTACGTTCTGAAAGCCGCTCCACTGATGGTGGGAGCATCCGGGGGTGACGTGAGCGTGCCTCTCGACCTCGTCAACAAGGCAGAGGATGTCACGGCGTTCGAGTGCAAGGTGTATCTGCCGGAGTGCCTGGAATGGAAGCCGGCAGATGGTAAGTCCGGCATCCTGCCGAGCCAGCCGGAGTTCAGTGCGTCGGGCAGACGCACTGACGTGGCGAGCCACACCATCGTGGATGTGAAGCGGATGACGGACGACGGCTATTACGTCATCGTCTATTCGGACACGAAGGAATACTTCTCCGGCAACGGTGGAGCGGTCCTCGACCTTCCGCTCCGGCTTGCCGACGGAGCCGGGACAGGAGTGTATGACCTCAGGGTCGATGGCATGGTCATCGCCCATACGGACGGCACTGACGTGAAGCCGGAGGCATACACCACTTCCGTCATCGTGGGACAGCCGACCGTCATCACCCTGAAGGGCGTGATTGACGAGTACGCGATGGATGTCTATAAGCCGGCATGGGAGGACAACGAAGGGCTGACGGGTCTTGATGTCAGCGGTGCCAGTCACATAGCGGACGGAACCAGGTTCGGCTGCCTCAACCCCAATGCCGTCATCATGGTGCGGGACGGCATGGCGGTCAGCAATCAGGACAACGTGGTGGTGATGTCAGACGACGGCAACACCTGTGCCTGTCTCGCACTGACCGATGGCCACCCATTCGCCGCCCCGGTGGATTTCACTGCCGCGAGCGCGACCTACAGCCGCGTGATGGCCGCCGACTACGGCACCATCTGCCTGCCTTACGCACCGGAGACGGAACTCTACGACTTCTACGAACTCGCCGACGCCACAGAGGACAAGCTGCACTTCACGAAGGTGGATGCCCCGAAGGCCTGCACTCCTTACCTCTACGCAAGGAAGGAAGTTGACGGAATCATATCCGGCACTGACGTAAGTGTCAAGAGCGGTGACGCAGGCACGACCGAGGCCGACGGATGGCAGATGAAGGGCACGTTCCGCAAGCAGACGCTCACGGACAACGTGTATTTCCTCAGCGACGGCGCATTATCCAGGAACACAGGCACGCTCACAGTGAATCCGTTCAGAGGTTATTTCGTGGGTTCCTCGCCGGACGTGAAGTCAGCCGGAATATTCATAGACGGTAGTCCTACTGGCATCATGCTCTCAGGGAACGGCGAGGTGGCCGACAAGGACGCACCGAGGTACAACCTCGCAGGCCAGCAGGTCGGCGAGGACTACAAAGGCGTAGTGATAGTGAACGGAAGGAAAGTCATCCATGACTAATCAACAGAACCCACCATAACACGAACGAAAGATGAGAAATACATATTCAAAGCCATGCATAAGGGTACATGCCGTGGCATGGGACACAGCGATGCTCGCTGGTTCGCCTGACATCTGGATCAACATAGGCAGAGACAAGGACGGCGACAACACCGCCGAGTGCAAGGAAGTAGCCGACGAGTACACAAACAGCATCTGGGACTGACACCCACAGCAGAGGGAACATCAAGTCCGACATTCCGGCAGCCGCCAAGACACATTGGCGGCTGCCGTCGTTTTCATGATTACGCGGGGAGAAAGGGAGGCTGTTAAGATGACGGTCCACCACGGCTGTCGGCGCGACAGAGCATGTGTGGATTGTGGGACAAAAAAAGGAGTCCATAGTGGCGAAAACATGGTTCTCACGATGACAGGGTTGAGAGCTCTCCCTTCGCACAGCAACCTGCTCGGGACAAATCGCAAAATCGCAAGAAATGAATTCATGGGGTCCACCATGAATGATTGCCTTTGCAGCGTCATTGACAGACAAACAATCTCCGACGTGTCGTCAGGACTTGACACACCGCACGCCATTTGGCGATACAACGCACGAGACATCGCAATGGAGCGCATGACATTATCAACGACTACGGACAAAACT
>JAKSJE010000043.1 GCA_024398405.1 Bacteroidaceae bacterium | reverse complement strand
TAATTACATTTTAGGTGATTTTGAGATTTTTCTTTAGCAGATTGTTGTCCTAAATCTTTTGTAATTTGGATATAAATCCTTAACTTTGCAAACCCAAAACAAGTGATTATGATACAGTCAATGACAGGCTACGGAAGATATGTAGCAGAATGGCAAGGCAAGAAGATACATGTAGAGATAAAGTCTCTCAATAGCAAGGCTCTGGATTTGTCAGCGAAGATAGCCCCACTCTACCGCGAGAAGGAGATGGAGATACGCCAGTCGGTCGCCCAGAGGTTGGAGCGCGGGAAGATAGACCTCACGATATGGACAGAAAAGACCACTGTGGATCTTACCACTCCAGTCAACAGACCTGTTTTATCAGAGTATTTCAGACAGGTCAACTCAGTCGCACAGGAGTCAGGGATTGCCGACCCCTCGTCATGGTTCCATGCGTTGTTACGTTTTCCCGATATCCTTGCCAAGACCGAGGTGGAGGAGTTGAGCGAGGAAGACTGGTCCGTCACCCACAATGCTGTGACCGAGGCGATAGACAGTCTTGTGGCTTTCCGCCAGCAGGAAGGCAAAGCCCTCTATGGCAAGTTCGTTGAGAAGGTGGAGAACATCCGTTCACTTCTGGCAAGCATTGAACCATTCGAGAAGGGACGTGTGGATAAGATACGCCAACGTATCACAGACGGTCTGCGACAGATTCCCGAAGTCCAGTACGACACCAATCGTCTGGAGCAGGAGATGATCTACTACATCGAGAAACTCGACATATCCGAAGAGAAGCAACGGCTGTCCAACCACCTCGACTATTTCCTCGAGACAATGCGCGACGGTCACGGCCAGGGCAAGAAGCTCGGTTTCATAGCCCAGGAAATGGGCAGAGAGATCAACACCATGGGGAGCAAGTCAAACCAAGCTGAGATGCAGAACATCGTGGTGAAGATGAAAGACGAGCTGGAACAGATTAAAGAGCAAGTCCTTAACGTCTTGTAGCCGTAAGTCCGGTGTGAAGTAAGCCAAGGCTCATGAGCCTGAAGCCACGAGTCTGAAGGTGGCTTCTGATGGTTTGCCCTTGATATACGCCACAAGGCGGCCGTTGTGAAGTCGGCGCATCGAGGCCTTCGGAGACGACATGTCACCGTTGTTTCCGTTTTCAAGTCCCAAGAGCCGTGCCGTGCCTGTGAGTTCACATGCCACCTCGTTCCTCGCACTCGCGACTCTCCTACCTTCTTCATCGACAGCCTCGACAAGAATCTGACGCACCTCAGAGTCCTTGTCAGGTGATATGTCGGTTACTCTCAGCGATGACACCTCACCCACCGTCCGCACCTCGTAACGGCATACCACCTTGCCATCCTTGTCACACCCTTCTGCGACGAGCGTGCCTGCAGCATACGGTACATCCCAGTGGATCATACCGGTGGAGTCATCGTACGGCTTCATCTCCCCTACCTCACTGCCATTGAGAAGCAGCCGAGCCCGTGGGACATTCGTATAGCATACCACACGGACCGTCTGGCCATCACGATAGTTCCAGGTATCGGCGGCATCGGTAGAAAGGACGTTTCCGCGACGTCCACCCCACGAACGCTGCACATACGTGCCGATGTAGATATTAGGAGTCTCATTCCACAAAGAGCGGAAGAACCATCCACGTGGTTTCATGAATCCGGTGAAGTCGAGGAGTCCCGTCCCGAGTCCTCTCGACGGCCATGCGCCCGACTCACCGAGGTAGTCCATGCCAGTCCATACGAACTGTCCGAAGATATAGTCGTTATCACGCACTGCTTTCCACGCAGCGAGATTCGTACTCGTCTCGCTACCATAGAGTATTCGCTTTGGATAGGTCTTGTGGTCTTCGGCATAGCGGTTCTCCGTATAGTTGTAGCCCACCACATCGACGGCTTCAGGATATTCAGTCTCGTTGCTCATCACCACACCAGCCAGAGCACCGGTGACAGGCCTGGAAGTATCGACTTTCCTTATGCATGCAGCCAATCGCTTGGCAATTTTCCCGATTCTCCCGGCATCAGGAGCGTCTGGCTTGTAACCACCATACATAGGCTGGTTGATCTTACTGTTCCCACCGTCGAGAATAGGATGAGAGTATGGGTCGTTAGGATAATCGACCTCATTGCCCACACTCCAAAGAAAGACAGACGGGTGGTTTCTGTCCCTGAGCACCATGTCGGTAATGTCACGCTCAATCCATTCCTCGAAGAAGTCGTATGTTCCGTCAAAGCCCGGCTCACCTTTATTCCATCCCTTCAGCCACTTGCGTTTAGGGAACTCCCACTCGTCCGACCCTTCGTCCATAACGAGGAAACCGAGTTCATCGCACAAGTCATACAAGTCCGTAGCCTGCATGTTATGGCTCATCCTGATGGCATTCGCCCCCATTTCCTTCAGAGAAAGCAGGCGACGCCGCCACACCTCCTTTGGTACGGCTGCCCCAAGTACACCGGCATCATGATGAAGGCACACCCCTTTGACCTTCATAGACTTGCCATTGAGACAAAAACCCTTATCCGCATCAAAAGAGAGTGAGCGCAGCCCGACCTTGACCCGTGTCTCGTCAATGACCTTGCCGCCCCTCATGAGTTGAACAACCATAGTATAGAGGTATGGGGTCTGGACACTCCAGAGGAACACCTTCCTTGAGTCCTCTATGTTGACAGTTAGAGAAGATTCGAGACTCGTAGTCTTCGCGACCTCATTTCCCTCATGGTCGTAGAGAGTAGCACATGTCCGCAGTCCGTCCGCAGGTCCGTCAACACGAGTGGTGACCTCGAAGGAATTGCCTTTCGGGACCACGCCCACGCCCCACAGGGCAAAATGGGTTTTCTCACAGCCCACCAGATAGACATCACGATAGATACCACTTCCAGTGTACCAGCGAGAGTCCGCGTTGCGGCTGTGATCCACCTTGACCAACAGAATGTTATCGCCACTGGTCAGATATGGAGTCAGGTCGTACGCGAACGACACATAACCATTCGGTCGTTTTCCGAGCAGATGCCCGTTGAGATAGACCTCACTGCGGTTATAGACCCCTTCGAAATAAATGAAATGGCAAGGTTTGGAGTCGCTGACCTTGAAGTGTTTGCGGTACCATCCCACGCCGCCAGGCAGATACCCGGTGCAACTCGCAAGGTCAGGTGACGGCTCAGCCTCGATGGACCAGTCGTGAGGAAGGGAAAGCCTTCTCCATGACGAATCATCGAACGAGGCGGATGACAACGCAGTCAAGTCGTCTGTTGATGGAGATAATGTGAACAACCAACCTTCATTGAGTCTCTCAGACTGTCCGAACCCAGTTTGAGAATAAGCGATAATGATGTTCAGGAACGAAACAATCACAAAAAACAATATTCTTATCATAAAACTCATAGATTAGTGCCGCAAAGTTAGTATAAAGAATCGAGAAACAAACAAAAAACCCAAATTATTTTGCAGTTCGCATGAATTATATTAAATTTGCAATGGTTATGCGCCGTCACCTCACATCCGTGCCGATGTGCGGAACCGACCGATTGACAACAACAAAAAAGATATGGACTATAACACACAACGAAAGAAACTCATCCTACCGGAATACGGCAGGTACATCCAGAGTATGGTTGACTATGCCAAGACCATAAAGGACAGGAAGTCAAGACAGTCATGCGCCGAGACAATCGTCGCCCTGATGAGGAACATGTATGACAAGAATGACAACACTGAGGACGTCAACATAAAACTATGGAATCAGTTCGCGACATTAGCTGAGTACGATATCGACATCGACTATCCGGTCAATATCGAGCGACGCGAGTTCAGGAACGAGAGGAAGGAGTACCTGAAATACCCACAGAAGAAGATTCACGAACGTCATTACGGAGCCCTGATAGAAGAATCCATCAGAATCATCCAGACGATGGAAGAAGACAACGAAAAGCATGAGCTCACCCGACTCGTGGCAAATCAGATGAAGAGGGATCTTGCCAATTGGAACACCAATGCCCTTGATGACGAGAAGGTATTCGATGACATTGCCGAATACACACAGGGGAGGGTGATACTTCATGCCTCAGACATGGCTCTGATCTCAGATGCTGATGCGATAGGGAGCATCCCATCACAGAAGAAGAAGAAAAAGAACAAATAACATTCTGTTACACACACTAACCAAATATCACCATTATGAACGTTTTCAGACACATCATCGCATTGACTGCCTTATTCGCAGCCACAAGTCCAATGAATGCCCAGCTATCGCTTGAGGTGAAAGACTCAGTAGCAGGGAGTGATACTTACAATCCGGAGCTTGGTTACTTCCAGAAAGCACACAGCGACATCGGAGACCCAAGGTTCATGATCACTGACAAGGACGGCACGTTCACCATCGGAATCGGTGGAACTGTCCACGCATCCACATTCTACGATTTCGACGGAGCCATCAACTCGAGTTCTGCAAAGTTCAACATCTACAAACTCTTCCCTGATACTGACAATGCGAAGCAGTTCGGGCTCGATGCCGTCAATTCAGAGCTGCACGTCAAGGCAAAGACACAAATCGGCAAGCACTCAATCATAGCATACATTCAGATGTCAGCCAATGATGACGAAGTCATCAAACTCAGCAAGGCATACGTCTCATTCGATGGACTCACGATAGGACGTGTGTATTCATTCTTCATGGATCTGGAAGCAGGTCCGAGAACCGTCGATATGACAGGACCTTGTTCCCAGATCAACTCCACACAGCCATTGGTCGGATTCACGCTGCCGCTGAACAAGCACCTGACACTGGCAGCATCTGCCGAGAAGCCGGAAATCAAGGCGTTCACATACGAGAATTACGGTATTGTGCCTGACTACCAATCAGTTCCTGACTTCGTAGTAAAAGCCCATTACAGATGGAACACAGGCCACGTCCAGTTAGCAGGCCTATGGCGTCGGTGTTCTTGGTGGAACACCGGTTCCCGCCAAACCCCTACCACAGTCACCCAAGGAGAGACCGAGACCGTAGATGGGTACGGTATGACTCTCAGTGGTAATCTCCGTCCATGCAAGAAACTGGAACTGTCCGCTCAGGGATATATCGGTAAAGGTATCTCAAAATACGTCAACGCCATGAGCGACCTGCAATGCGACCTCATCCCATCCGACTGGAACCCAAGCACAGGCATGGCCAACAGCATGAAAACCCCACTGGTCAAGGGAGGATACGTTTCTGCCGGATACCACTGGACCAACAAACTATCGTCATATATCGTAGCAGGCTATTCCCATCTTGACCTGAACACACATGACTTAACATTCAGTCATTCATCGAACGGGGTGAGATTCAAGAGTGCGCTTTACGCTGCAGCAAACCTGTTCTATGACATCAACGACTTCTGCAAAGTCGGTATAGAGGGCAACTACGGAACCAAGACGGAATACGACACAACTGTTGACGGTATATCCAATGGCTGGGAAAACACAGCCCATGCCAGCAGAATCACCGGCACGTTCATCTACCAATTCTGACGATACGCGCATCCTGAGGACACACGATGAAATCATTCTATATCGAAGGAGGACATAAGCTTCACGGAGAAATCACACCACAAGGAGCCAAGAACGAGGCTCTGGAGGTCATCTCGGCCGTCCTGCTCACTTCCGAGCCTGTCATCATCCGTAACATCCCGGACATCAGGGACGTAAACAATCTCCTGAAGCTTTTGTCATCCATGGGGGTCAAAGTGTCGAAGACAGCACCGCTCCGTTCACAGATCTCCGCCACCAACGACTACCGGTTTGAGGCCGACGAACTGAACATGGACTACCTGCAGAGTGATGAGTTCGTGGCGCGATGCTCATCGCTCAGAGGGTCGGTCCTACTCCTCGGTCCACTATTGGGGAGATTCCATCAGGCCTGCATAGCAAAGCCGGGAGGAGACCAGATCGGTCGCAGAAGACTCGACACCCATTTCTCTGGCATTCAGGAACTCGGAGCAAGTTTCTCATACATTGCGGAGAGAGGCATCTACAACATACACGCAGAGAAACTGCAAGGCAGATACATGCTGCTTGACGAAGCCTCCGTCACAGGTACAGCCAACATCATCATGGCAGCAGTGCTTGCCGAAGGGACCACGCAGATATACAATGCCGCCTGCGAGCCATACATCCAGCAATTGTGCAAACTCCTCAACCAGATGGGAGCCCAGATTTCGGGAATCGCATCGAACCTGCTCACCATCAAGGGCGTGAAGGAACTACACGGAGCGGACCACACCATCCTGCCAGACATGATTGAGGTGGGCAGTTTCATCGGCCTGGCAGCGATGACAGGAAGCGAGCTCACAATCAAAGATGTATCGTACGACAATCTCGGCTGCATCCCCTCCACGTTCCGCAGGTTGGGCATCACGGTGGAACGGCAAGGCGACAATCTAATCATCCCTGAGCATGACCACTACGCCATTCAGTCATTCATGGACGGCAGTACCATGGTCATCTCAGACGCGCCCTGGCCCGGACTGACTCCGGACTTGCTCAGCATACTTCTCGTGGTAGCCACTCAGGCAAGAGGCTCCGTACTGATACATCAGAAGATGTTCGAAAGCCGGTTGTTCTTCGTTGACAAGTTGATAGACATGGGAGCCCAGATCATCCTCTGCGACCCACACAGAGCCGTAGTGGTAGGGCACGACAACCAAATGCCGCTCCATGCCTCCCGACTCTCCTCGCCTGACATACGCGCCGGCATCGCACTGCTCATAGCAGCCATGAGCGCCGAAGGCCTGAGCAGGATAAGCAACATCGAACAGATAGACCGCGGATACGAACGGATAGAGCAACGCCTGAAAGCCATCGGGGCAAAGATTGACAGAGTTGACAATTGACATCCATGATAGAGAGGACTGACGTATATAGGATAGGCCAGATAACAAAAGCACACGGACTGAAGGGAGAAGTGGTGTTCGCGTTCGATGACGATGTGTTCGACAGGACCGAGAGCGAATACCTCATCTGCGATGTCGATGGGATTCTCGTGCCGTTCTTCATGGAGGAATACAGGTTCCGCTCTGACTCGTCCGTTCTCGTCAAGTTCGAGGACATTGACACCGTGGAGCAGACCACGCAGATTCTCGGCAGCGATGTATATTTCGAGAGAAGCCATTCTGAGACAAGAGATGACAATGGTGACGGAGACGAGGAGGTCAGTCTGTTCTACTTCGTCGGCTTCCGCATAGTCGTCAACGGCAAAACCATAGGTACGATTGCCGCCGTCGATGACAGCACCCAGAACTGGCTCTTCGTACTTGACAACGGGACGTTGATACCTGCCAATGGTGATTTCATCATAGACATCGACAACGACGAACGTACAATGACAATGGAACTCCCTGACGGTCTGTTGGAACTTAACAACTGAGAATAAAATTGGAAAAGAAAAAGATATGCATATTGGGATCGACAGGGTCCATTGGCTGTCAGGCTCTCGAAGTCATCGACATCCACTCAGACATGTACGAAGCCTACGTTCTGACAGCCAATAACAGCGTTGACCGTCTCATTGCCCAGGCAAGGAGATACCGTCCGGAGGTTGTCGTCATCGCTAACGAGACCCACTACGACGAGGTCAAGTCAGCACTCTCCGACCTCCCGATCAAGGTCTATGCTGGCGAGGAGGCTTTGTGCCAGGTCATCCAGGACGACAATGTTGACATCGTACTCGCCTCCATGGTCGGATTCGCAGGACTGCGGCCGACCATCAGCGCCATCAAGGCAGGAAAAGTCATAGCCCTTGCCAACAAAGAGACGTTGGTGGTGGCGGGAGAACTTATCACGAGACTCGCCGCCGAACACCGCGTGCCGATACTGCCAGTTGACTCCGAGCACTCAGCCCTCTTCCAGTGCATTGAGCCAGGCAACAGGATAGAGAAAATCCTGCTCACATGTAGCGGCGGCCCCTTCCGCACGTTCACACACAGCCAGTTGTCGAAAGTCACGAAAAGCGACGCTCTCTCCCACCCCACTTGGAACATGGGCGCTAAAATCACCATCGACTCCGCCACCTTGATGAACAAAGGATTCGAGGTGATTGAGGCGAAATGGCTCTTCGGAGTCACACCGGAAAAGATACAGGTAATTGTCCACCCTCAGTCCGTCATTCATTCGATGGTACAGTTTGAGGACGGAGCAGTCAAGGCTCAGCTCGGGATGCCGGACATGAGACTTCCGATACAGTATGCGTTCAGCTATCCGAGAAGACTCCCGGCTCCGTTCGGCCGCGTGGATTTCTTCCAGATGAAAGACCTGACATTCGAGAAGCCAGACGCAGAGCGGTTCAGGTGCCTGCAACTCGCCTACGAAGCATTGCGCCAAGGTGGCAATATGCCGTGCATCGTGAATGCCGCAAACGAGATAGCCAACCGCGCATTCATAGAAGACAGAATCTCCTTCACGAGAATCAGCGAGATTATAGAACAGTCGATGGGACATATCGCATTCTCAGGCGCATCGGAGTTAGAAGACCTGCTTGAGACCGACCACCGTACCAGGGAATACGCCACCAGTCTGATTGACTGACAGCATAAGAGAACCCACCTAAAAACAAAAACGACAATAAACAACACCATGATTCAAGTATTGCAACTCATAGCAGCATTCGCGCTACTCATTCTCCTTCATGAGGGAGGTCACTTCCTCGCGGCCAAGATGTTCAAAGTACGGGTAGAGAAATTCTATCTCTTCTTCGACGCATGGAACCTCAGGTTTTTCTCCACCTATGCAGACTGGTTCAGGAAGTTATGTGGCAAGCAACCGGCTGTCAAGAAATTCATAAAAGACAAGAAAGGCAAGGAAATCCAGGACGGCTATGAGTACGAGGGTACGGAGTACGGAATCGGCTGGCTGCCTCTCGGTGGTTACGTCAAGATTTCCGGAATGGTTGACGAAAGCATGGATATGGAGCAACTCAAGAAAGAGCCGCAGCCGTGGGAGTTCCGTTCCAAGCCGGCATGGCAAAGACTGATTATAATGCTCGGCGGTGTCATCATGAACTTCATCACCGCATTCGTGATCTATTCACTTGTGCTTTGTGTCTGGGGTGATAGCTACATCGAGCCAAAAGACATGACGTATGGCATGAAGTTCAGCGCCGCCGCCAAGCATGACGGTTTTCTCGATGGTGACATCATCACTGACATCGACGGAAAAGCAGTGAGGAAATGGAGCACGGCGTGCATCCGCGACATGTCCAACGCCAAGACCGTGACTGTGCTGCGTGATGGCGCAAGCCTTGATATCGACATGCCGGAGGACATGAACATGCTTGAGATGATTGACCCCGAGTTATACGTCCAGGAGCGTGTGCCACTCAACATCGACAGCATCACGCCCGGTAGTCCAGCCGAGTCGATCGGCCTGAGGCCAGGCGACACCATCGCCACCGTGAACGGAGTTCCGGTCACTGACTTCAACGACCTCACCACAATCCTCACGTCGCTTCCGTCAACGCTCAGCGAGGATGCCATAGCGGCAGACACCCTCAAAGCGCGAAACATCACACTGACCGTCAACGGTGAGGAGAAAAGCGTCACACTGACATCCGACTTCAAGCTCGGTTTCGTCAACAAACTCCCAGAATACAAAATAACCACAATCGAATACAACCTGTTCAGCAGTATTCCAGCCGGAGTCACGCTCGGGTGGAATCAGCTGTGCGGATATGTCAACGACCTGAAGTACATATTCACAGCCAAGGGTGCGAAAAGTGTAGGTGGGCCGATAGGCATTGTGCAGATTTTCCCGAAGGTATGGGACTGGATGAGGTTCTGGATGCTTACTGCCTTCCTGTCCATCGTCCTGGGTGTCATGAACCTCCTGCCGATTCCAGCGCTCGACGGTGGACATGCCGTGCTTGCCGTATGGGAAATCATCACGAGGAGAAAGCCAAGCGACAAATTCCTCGAGAAAGTACAGTACGTAGGTCTATGGCTAATCATCGCCCTCATGGTCTTTGCCACATGGAACGACATCATGCGTCTGTTGCATATCAACTTGTGATGGATTATGAAGATACTATGTGTGGGAATGAACTACCCACTTCACAACAAAGAGCTCAACAACCCCTCAGTGACTGAGGCCCCGGTCATCTTCTCTAAACCAGAGTCATCGATTATAAGGGACGGTAGGCCGTTCTTCATACCGGACTTTGCTGAGAGGTTCGACTACGAGACGGAACTGGTCATCCGGATTGGACGTCAGGGGAAGAGCATATCGGAGCGTTTCGCCCATCGGTACTACGATGCGGTGACAGTCGGGATCGACTTCACGGCTCGTGACCTGCAGGCGACGCTACGCGCCGACGGACTACCATGGGACCTATGCAAGGGCTTCGATGGTTCTGCCGCAGTGGGAAGATGGGTGGAGCTGACGGAGTTGGACACACCTGTGGACAACCTGAGATTCCGTCTGGAAATCGACGGCGACACAGTACAGACGGGATGTACGAAGGACATGACCCATTCCATCGACCGTATCGTGTCGTTCGTCAGCAACTACTTCACACTCAAGCAAGGTGACATCATCTTCACCGGGACACCATCAGGGATAGGTCCAGTATCAGAAGACCAACACCTCACGGCATTCTTAGAGGACAGGAAAGTATTGGAATTAAACGTAAAGTGAAAAGGATATATGAGTCGTAGGTTTCAGAAGCAAGTATCACAAATCAGTTTGCTGATTGCCATCACGCTGTCATCGCCCGCCCTGCTTCAAGGACAGATATTCGTAGATATAGAATGGAACGAGACAGACACCGTCATACCTACCTTCAGCAAGACATACAACCTGCCAGAAGACTACAACTCGTTCGATTACGCCCTCACCATAGAATACCCGGAATATGAGCCACTACCCATAGCGGACATCAGCCGTTACCACATCAGCACGGACGGGCTTACGGAATCGTTCCGTACCTCAGCCACAGTGCGCCGCAGTCGGAGGCAGGGAATCCTCGATGTATCCGTCTTCCCACTGGCTGTCAGAGACGGCAAGATCGTCAGGCTCACCAACTTCAAGCCGGTCATCACCAGGACACATAGGACGGGCGACCTCAGACGCACCCAGAGTCCTGTTCCCACGACCGGCTCATCCGTCTTGTCAACAGGCCGCTGGGTCAAGATTGCCGTCAGCCGGCCAGGAGTCTATCAGCTCACGAAAGCGAGACTCGCATCCTATGGATTCAGCGACCCGTCCAAAGTGCGCCTCTATGGTTATGGCAGGGAGGTGCTTCCCGAGACCGACTTACAGAAACTCGATGACGACCTCACGGAGATACCACTTTGGCGCAGGTCCGACGGGACACTGCTCTTCTACGGCAGGGGAACCACGAAATGGAGCCTGAAGCCACTGACATCACAACCACATGCCTTCACCCATCTGAACAACCCCTACTCCACTTACATCTGCTATTTCCTGACCGAGGCAGAGGATGCTCCGGCAGAGTTCAGGAAGGAGGCGACACTGTCCGGGGGGACTGAGGCCACCACGTTCCCTGACCACCAACTCATAGAGAAGGACAAATTCAGCTACATCCATTCTGGTCGTACCTTTTTCGATGACTACGACTTCGGAGGCAAGAGCAGCGTCGCATACACATTCGACCTGCCAGGTCTCGCCGACCCGAGAGTGCTGCTCGACATCCGTTTCTCGGCTGCCAGCGCCAGCAGCTCATCACTCTCGGTGACCGCGAATGGCAAATCCGTAGGTCATCTCTCGTTCGGGTCATTAGGAGAATATATCTATGGAATCGTCAAGAGCGGCACCTACACCATCACCAACGCACATGAGTCACATGACACGGTGAGACTGGCGCATACCGGGCAGAGCGGTGCGGCAGGGCATCTTGACTACATACGCGTCTCATACACCCGTAAACTGGAACTAAACGACAGTCACCTGCTCTTCCGACCGTCAGCAGCCGGGACGCTGAGCTATTCCGTGTCAGGCGCGACGGATGACACCCACGTCTGGAGAGTGACATCCGCAAGCCATACGTCAGAGATACCAGGCACTCTTGCCGATGGGACGTTACGCGCCTCCGCCTCATCCGACAACTGGCGAGACGAGGAGTTCGTAGCAGTCAAGGTGAACTCCACCTTCCCAGAGCCGACATTCATGGGTACGGCTGAGAACCAGAACCTTCATGGACTGAACGACATCGACCTTGTCATCATAGTGCCCTCGAACGGCATTCTCACCACACAGGCACAGCGTCTTGCCGATGCACACGCGGACCATGACAGCATGAAGTGCATCGTCGTCACGGCTGATAAAGTATATAACGAATTCTCCTCTGGCACTCCCGACGCCACCGCATACCGGCGCTTTATGAAGATGCTCTATGACCGCGGTCAGGGCGAGAAGGTGCTCAACCTCTGCCTCTTCGGCGACGGTGTCTGGGACAACAAGATGCAGACCACCACCATGAACGGCAAGTCGCAGGATGACTACCTGTTATGCTATGAGTCCGACAACTCCATAAGCCACACAGACTCATACGTACTCGAGGACTACTTCGCCCTACTCGATGACGAGGACGGCAAGAAACCGGCAGGCGATGACCCCGACTGCGGAGTGGGCAGGATTCCGGTCAAGACTGAGAGGCAGGCGAGGGAAGTGGTTGACAAACTCATACCTTATATATATAATAACGAAGTCGGTTCGTGGAGGAACACAGTATGCCTGCTTGCCGATGACGGCAACGAAAACATACACATGCAGGATGCCGAGGCAATATCCAGACAGACAGAGGAACTCAACCCCGACTGCCGCATACGAAAGATCTACTGGGACTCATACACACGCCAGCAGTCAGCCACAGGCAACTCCTACCCCGAGGCATATAACGACATCAACGACCAGATGAATGAAGGGGCGCTCATCATGAACTACACCGGCCACGGGGCAGCCTACTGCCTGTCGCATGAGCAGGTACTCAGACGGTCAGACTTCGAGAACTGGTCATCACCACGTCTTCCGTTCTGGATTCATGCCGCATGCGATGTATCACCATTCGACATGGACGAGGAGAACATAGGTGAGACGGCATTGCTCAATCCCAAAGGCGGAGCGGTCGGAGTGCTCTCCACCACACGCACCGTCTATTCCACAGAGAACAGGAAAATGAATCTCGAGTTCATGAGGTACGCGCTCGCCGCTTCAGCCGACGGCAAGTGCAACACTCTGGGCGAGGCTCTCTGCAAAGCCAAGTCACACTACACCATCAACAACTATCGCGACTCCATCAACAGAGCGCACTTCGTCCTCATCGGCGACCCGGCCATACGTCTGGCACATCCTTACTACAAAGTCGAGGTGGACCAGTTCAGCGGCAAAGCGCCGACACGAGGTAATGCAGGCACGGTTATCGGCGCAGGAGCAGTAGTGACCGTCAAAGGACACATATCCCGTAACGGCAGCAAGGCGAAAGACTTCAACGGCATCATCTCACCTATGGTTTTCGACAGCAAGGTACTGATTACCTGCAAGAACAACTCAAAAGACGCCAACACCCCATACACATTCCTCAGTCAGGACAAGAAACTATTCTCCGGCTCCGACTCCATAAGGAACGGCGAGTTCTCTTTCTCCTTCACCGTGCCGGTCGATATATCCTACAGCGACTCCAGTGCCCTCATCAGCCTGTATGCGCATTCGTCCGACAGGCAGAGCGAGGCGAACGGCAAGTTCACCGACTTCCATCTCAAGGGCACGGACCCATCCATATCAGCCGACAGCATCGGACCTGTCATCAACCTGACACTGCATGACGAGTCGTTCACCAACAGCACCGACTCATCAAGGTTCGTAAACACATACGCCTTCAAACCGAAGCCATCAGAGTTCAGGCTATCAGCCGACATAGCCGACCAGAGCGGCATCAACACCACCGGCTCCGGAATAGGCCACGACCTCACCATCACCATCGACAACGACCCCAACCTGACGTTCGTGGCGAACCACGCCTTCAACTATGCCGTCGGCTCACATACACAAGGATGCCTGTACTACCAGATGCCGGAACTGCCAGCGGGACCGCACACACTGATGATAAGAGCCTGGGACGTACTCAACAATCCGGCCTCCGTGTCAGTCGAGTTCGAAGTCATCGAGGGGTATGACCACATTACCATCTTCGACACGATGGGTCGTGAGCTCTGGAGCGGAAAGGGAACAGGCTATGCAGACACACTGCCAAAGGGCGTGTATATCCTACGCTCAGGACTGGAAACAAAAAAAATCTTAATTAAATAATAAATGACGATTTAATTCGTTATATATATTGTATGAGAAGATATCTGAACATAATAAGTCTGGCGATAGCCATTCTGCAAACAGTCCCGCTCCATGCCCAAGACACCAAGTCGCAGCTCAACCCCGTATATTACGGAGCCACGTCCTTGGCCATCGCTCCCGACGCGCGTTCCGGTGGCATGGGTGACGTCGGTGCAGCCACCGACCCCGACGTGAACTCACAATACTGGAACCCGGCGAAGTACCCGTTCTGCATCAGCCGTGGCGGAGTGGCGCTCAACTACACTCCGTGGCTACGCCAGTTGGTCAGTGACATCGACCTCGCCAACCTCACGGGCTACTACCGGCTCGGAGACTGGGACGCGGTGTCAGGCTCACTGCGCTATTTCTCGCTCGGAGAGGTGTTCGTTGACGAGAACACCATCATCAAGCCATACGAGATGGCGCTTGACGTGGCATACTCACGCATGCTGTCTGAGACCTTCTCCGCCGCCGTAGGACTGCGCTTCGTCTATTCCGACCTCGCATACAAGGAGGATGACTCCACCACACCTGCCTCGGCATTCGCCGCCGACATCGCCATGTACCACAACGGCTATGTCAACCTTGGCAACCACGAAAGCCAACTGGGATGGGGTCTCAACATCAACAACATCGGTTCCAAACTGTCGTACGATGACGGAAACACCAGTGAGTTCCTGCCGACCAACCTACGTTTCGGCATGTCGCTCATGATGCCGATCGATGAATACAACACCATCACTCTGTCCGGCGACGTCAACAAACTGCTCGTCCCCACCCGACCGACAATGGAACAATACGTGAAGGAGACCGGTGCCGACAAGCAGGACTACTCAGGCTACACATCATGGCTCATGGACCAGGGCTACTACAACATCTCCCCTATCACTGGCATCTTCAAGTCATTCCACGACGCACCCGGTGGGTTCGAGGAAGAACTCCAGGAGATTCAGTGGAGCCTCGGAGCAGAGTACTCATACAACAATCAGTTCTTCGTACGAGCCGGTTATCACTACGAGCATCCGAACAAAGGAAACAGGAAATACTACACCGTCGGCGCCGGCTTCAAGATGAATGTCTTCTCACTCGACGCAGGCTATGTGATATCCGCCGCCCAGAGCAACCCACTCGACCAGACACTCCGTTTCTCCCTCGCCTTCGACCTCGATGGCATAGGCGACATCTTAGGCAAGAACAGATGATCAGAATCGGACAGGGCTACGATGTCCATCAGTTGGTCGAAGGTCGTCCGCTCTACATCGGAGGCATCCTCCTTGAGCATCCCGACAGCAAAGGGCTGCTCGGCCATAGTGACGCTGACGTGCTTATCCACGCGATATGCGACGCACTCCTCGGAGCAGCAAACATGCGCGACATCGGTTTCCATTTCCCAGACAAAGACCCTAAGTACCACAACATCGACAGCAAAATCCTACTACGCGAGACCACAAGGCTCATCGGGGAAAAAGGATACAGAGTCGGCAATATCGACGCGACGGTATGTGCCGAACGTCCGAAACTCAATCCACACATACCGGAAATGCAAGCAGTACTCTCCCAATGCATGAACACCTCGCCCGACAATGTGTCCATCAAGGCCACCACGACCGAACGTCTCGGATTCACAGGACGGGAAGAGGGAATCTCAGCCATGGCAGTAGCGCTCATAGAAAAAGCCTGAGGACTACGGCGATTCCGCATACAAATCATCCATCGCGACCTCGCTATGGACAATACTTTTGTTAATGCCATCCTTGACACCGTATGTCGTCACAAAAGTACGCACCACGGACCAAGCATTTCCAGCGCAAGCGGGAGACAAACCAAGATTCCACGCAAAACGATATGTCCTCCCTACAGCCAGGAACCATCGAAGACAAAAAAAAGGGGTAACGCCTTACCCCAACCTTTGTTAACCTTAAATCTAATACTATGAAAAACACTTCGCGAAGTTAAGTCTTTTTTCCGACTTAACATACATACATTGCCAAAAAACATTCATGTGTTTATGCTTTTTTAACGTTTCGGCATCGCTAACCTCATAGACGGCAAATGTAAAATTTTGTCAACCGATTTTTGGAATACTCTCATTGTTAATTGATTATGTTCTCGGGGGGCAGAGGGGGCACTTCGCTCTATAACTTTCGCGAGAAATGGAAAAAAATCTTTTAAAAGAGAAAAAATAAAAAGTTAAGAACACTATCTGCCCCCTCTGCCCCCACCCCTCTCAGAATAGCGTCAGAGCACGATTTTGCGGAAATCTAAAAAAAAACTTGACAAA
>JAKSJE010000042.1 GCA_024398405.1 Bacteroidaceae bacterium | reverse complement strand
TTTGTTGCTCAGGGTATTAAAAAGTATAAATTACATTAGTGTTGCGGAATTAAGGTGTAACTGAATATGAACGATAAACGATTTATTTATTTCATCTGCACCGTCGCGGCTTTTGGTGGACTGCTTTTCGGCTATGACTGGGTGGTTATCGGTGGTGCGAAGCCTTTCTATGAGGCATACTTCGGCATCGGTGACGACACGGTGATGCAAGGCTGGGCAATGACAAGCGCCAATATCGGCTGTCTCGTAGGTGCAGTGTCCGCCGGAATTCTGGCCGACCGGTTCGGCAGGAAGCCACTGCTTATCGGGGCTGCACTGCTGTTCTTCACCTCGGCAATCGCCACTGGGGCGTTCAATGACTTCACCATCTTCAATGCCGCACGCCTCTGGGGAGGCATCGGCATCGGTCTGGCATCGGCGTTGTCGCCTATGTACATAGCGGAAGTGGCTCCAGCGAATATCAGGGGACGACTGGTGAGCCTCAACCAGATGACCATCGTGCTCGGCATTCTCGGTGCTCAGGTAGTGAACATGTTGCTGGCGCGGGACGTGGGCAGCAACGCTGACATACTAAACTCATGGAACGGACAGATGGGATGGAGGTGGATGTTCTGGGCCGAGGCTATTCCCGCGGGATTGTTCCTGATCTTAGGTTTCCTCATTCCGGAAAGCCCGAGATACCTTGCCATGAAAGAGGGCGCGGGCCATGGCACAGCCGACGGCAGTGCGTTCAGATTCCTCGATTTCTTCCGCTCGTCGGGCAGATACAGCAAAGTGCTTTTGCTCGGACTGGTCATTGCCGTGTTCCAGCAGTGGTGCGGCACTAACGTCATATTCAATTATGCCCAGGAGATTTTCATGGGTGCAGGCTACGATGTCGATTCCATGTTCATCAACATCGTGGTGACTGGCATCGCAAACGTGCTGTTCACGTTCGTGGCAATCTACACAGTGGACCGATGGGGCCGCCGACGACTGATGCTGACCGGTGCCGGCGGACTCGGACTAATCTATCTCACCCTCGGATGCTGCTACTATCTGCATGCCGAAGGCATATTCATGGTAATACTGGTCGTGCTTGCAATCAGTTGCTACGCCATGACCCTCGGTCCTGTCACATGGGTACTGCTCTCTGAGATATTCCCTGACCGCATCCGCGGGGTCGCCATGGCCACTTGTACGTTTGCACTATGGGTGGGATGCTGCACACTCACCTTCACCTTCCCGTCACTCAACGCCGCATTGGGTACATACGGCACCTTCTGGATATACAGCGGGGTGTGCGCGGTTTCCTATATATATTTATATAAGGTGTGTCCTGAGACGAAAGGAAAGACACTGGAGCAATTGGAGGAGTCATTATGCAAGTGAGAAACGGAGCGAGAGCATGGCGTGAGGATGTCGTCATCCCCACCTACGAGGTCGGCAAGCTGGAGAAGACACCGGTGTTCCTTGAGAAACGGGTCTATCAGGGAAGCAGCGGGGTGGTCTATCCCTACCCTGTCATCGAGAGCATAGCCGACACCAAGACCGACAAGACCTATCACGCGGTGTTTATCGAGAATGAGTACATCAAGGTGATGGTTCTGCCGGAATTGGGCGGCAGAATCCAGATGGCGTACGACAAGATACGCCAGCGACATTTCATATACTACAACCACGTGATTAAGCCAGCCCTCGTCGGCTTGGCAGGTCCCTGGATATCGGGAGGGATAGAGTTCAATTGGCCTCAGCACCATCGTCCATCCACCTTCATGCCTGTGGATTGCAAGATTGAGGAACGTGAGGACGGCAGTGTCACCGTATGGGTGAACGAGCGAGAGAGGATGTTCCATCAGAAAGGAATGGCAGGATTCACCCTCCATCCCGGTCGAGCATATCTTGAGATTCACGGCGTGGTCTATAACCCTACGGAAATGCCGCAGACTTTCCTTTGGTGGGCAAACCCGGCGGTGGCGGTGAACGAGCACTATCAGAGCGTGTTCCCTCCTGACGTGAACGCAGTGTTCGACCATGGGAAACGCGCTGTCAGCACCTTCCCCATAGCCACGGGAGTGTACTACAACATGGACTACAGCGCCGGTGTCGATATCTCGAACTACAAGAACATCTTCGTGCCTACCAGCTATATGGTAGCCCACTCTGAGTACGACTTCGAAGGAGGCTACGAGAACGACACCCAGGCAGGCATGCTTCACGTCGCCGACCATCGTGTCAGTCCGGGAAAGAAGCAGTGGACCTGGGGAAACGGTGACTTCGGACGCGCCTGGGACAGGAACCTCACAGATGAGGACGGGCCCTACATCGAACTGATGGCCGGGGTCTTCACCGAGAATCAACCTGACTTCTCATGGCTCATGCCCTACGAGGAGAAACACTTCACCCAGTACTTCATGCCGTACCGCGAGCTGGGGATAGTGAAGAACGCGAGCAAGGACTTCATAATCAATCTCACCAATGAGCGTCTGATGGTCTTCGCCACAAGCAGACAGGAGGCGAGGATAACCCTGACTCACGATGACGGCACCACCCTCTACGACTGCATCGCCGACCTCTCACCCGAGATGGTGTTCGCCGCCCCGGTGTCGCTGACAGACGAAGAACTACGGTCCGTGACCCTCAGCATCGTAAAAGAGGGCCGCACGGCACTCTCATGGCACCAGGACCCGGACACCGCCTCCATACCCTCACCAGCGGAAGCCGCACCGCTGCCCGAGGATGTCAAGACCAATGAGCAACTCTATCTCACAGGACTTCATCTCGAGCAGTACCGCCATGCCACATGGTCGGCACTCGACTACTACGAGGAGGCTCTTCGCAGAGACCCTCTCGACATACGTTGCAACAACGCACTGGGTCTATGGTACATACGGAGGGGCAGGTTCGACAAGGCCGAGACTTATCTCCGCACCGCCGTGAGGATATCGCTGCGACGCAATCCCAATCCATATGACGGCGAGCCGCTCTACAATTTAGGTCTGTGCCTGAAGCATCAGGGACGATATGACGAAGCATACGACTGGTTCTGGAAATCCACATGGAACCGCGCATGGCAGGACGCCGGCTTCCTGGCCTGTGCCCAGATATCTACCATGCGAGGCGACTACGCCAAGGCACTCGATGAGGTGGAGAACTCGCTCATATGCGGATGGCACAACCATAAGGCGCGCGCCCTGAAGGCATGCATCATGAACAAGATGGGCACGCTCAGCGAGATCTTCTGCAAGGAGTCTCTCGCAATCGACCCATTCAACTACGGCATCCTCTATGAGCAACGACGCAAGGAGGAAATGACCAGTCTTATGCACGGCGATGCCAACAACTACGACGAGCTGGCCCTCGACTATGTCGCCGCCGGACTCAACGAAGAGGCTACTGACATCTGGCGCATGGCAATCAGGAACGGAGCGGCGACCACGATGACATACTACTACCTCGCCTGGCTCACACATGACAAACACGACTGGCAGACGGCTCACTCGCAGCCGCAGGACTACTGCTTCCCGAACCGGCTGGAAGCCATCCACGCCCTGAGCGCATTCCCCGACGACGCACGCGCTTGCTATTACCTCGGCTGTCTCTACTACGACAAACGCCAGTACGACATGGCACAGAGCCTATGGGAGAAGTCCGAACGACTTGAGCCGGACTTCCCGACCGTCCATCGCAACCTCGCACTCATCTATTTCAACAAACTGAACCGCCATGATGACGCCCTGAAGGAGATGCAGACGGCATTCCGGCTCGACAGGAGCGACGCACGCATACTCATGGAATACGACCAACTGCGCAAACGACTGCAGCATCCTCATGACCAACGACTATGCATGCTACGCCAATACCCGGAACTGGTGGCACAGCGAGACGACTTGCTCCTCGAACTCATCACACTCCTCAACCTGACCGGGAACTACGAAGAGGCGAAGACGCTGCTCGACGCGCATAAGTTCCATCCGTGGGAAGGAGGAGAAGGCAAAGTGCCTGAGCAATACATACTCTCGCACATCGGACTGGCCATGAAAGCGAAGTCATTGCATCCTGGCACGACAGACTATGACACACTGCTGAGACAATGCCTGACATATCCACCGAATCTGGGCGAGGGCAAACTGCACGGAGCACAGGAGAACGACATCCTCTACCTTCTCGGTCAATACGAGAAAGGCGCCGAAGGTCCTACCGTACCCGCCGCGGCACTCTACTACAACGACGCAAAGCCCGACAAGATATTCTATGCGGCCTTGTGCCATCAGAGACTTGGCGATGACACCCAGGCCGACCAACTCCTCAACCGGCTCGTCCAGTTCGGAGAGGAACACCTGGACGACCACGTCCGCATGGACTACTTCGCCGTGTCACTGCCCGACCTGCAGATATGGGACGCCGACCTCGACCGTAAGAACCGAGTACATTGCAACTTCATGATGGCGCTGGGCCATACAGGACTCGGCCACTCAGAGCTTGCACTCCGCTATCTTCGCGAAGCACTCAGGGAAGACATCAACCACATCGCCATCCACCAATTCATCACAATCATGGGGATTCGACTGTGACAGACAAGAACTCAACCGGCAGTATGACAGTCAGATGACCGATTTGAGACATACTCAACGCCTTCTTAGCGAAAATACCGCAAAGCACAGGAAAAAAGCGAAACAAACAGTAGAAAGATGAGGTGTCTTGATGAAAATTTCATGTTTCCGGGTCACGTTTCAATTGTTTTCACTATATTTGCAGTTTAGTAAAGGTAAGTGACGTATGGGCACTTATTGCCAGCCACCTAAGACATCAAATGAATGTAGCATCGTTCTTTGCAGGGTGTGGAGGTCTTGACCTTGGCTTTGAGCAGTCAGGAGTCCATGTAGTTTGGGCAAATGAGCTCGAACCACATTGTCGTGCCACATACATTTGCAATCACCCCAACACGGAGTTCGTACTGGGAGATATCTGTAAGATTGACCCTCATTCGATTCCGGATTGTGATGGATTCATAGGTGGTCCCCCTTGCCAATCATGGAGTGTGGGAGGAAAACAGAAAGGTCTTGATGACGAAAGAGGTCAGTTGTTCTTGAAATACATAGAACTGATCAAAGCAAAACAACCGAAGTTCTTTGTGATTGAGAATGTAAAGGGCATGTTAGACTCCGTCTTCAAGTACATCTTTATCATGTTCCTCGACCGCCTCGACAAAGCAGGCTACGATGTGAAGTGGAAACTGCTTGATGCCGTCAACTATCGCATTCCGCAGAAGCGTGAGCGCGTCTTCATCGTCGGATTCCGCAAGGATCTGAACATCGACTACACACTCCCTGCACCCACCTGCACCGAACCTGTCACTCTTGAGAGGGCGATAGGTGATATTACTGAAGAACCTAATTTCCTCTCTGGTCGAAAAGGAGATAATATCGTAAAGCATAATCTTCCCAATCATGATGTCCTGACCCCGAGGGAATGTGCTCGCCTCCAGAATTTCCCGGAGGACTTTCAGCCGGATGTTAAGCAGCCGCAAGCATACAAACAATTTGGAAACGCTGTGAACGTTGGGCTTGTAAAGTACTTTGCGCAATTCATGTTCGGCGAAACACAAGAGCAGCCAAGATGCTACGACAAAGGCACTTATCAGTCTGCCGCATCTACTGTCAGAAAGAACAGAGGTTGTGAATTAAAGCCACAAGTTATAAACCCACACCACTAAAGGCTATGAACAAAGACAAGAAAGAAGAATTGAGGAAACTGTTCTCAATCATCGACGAGAAGAAGTTCATTCGGTTTGCCAAGTCGTACGCTGGCAAGGATGACGCATTTGCCGACGCCATCTTCGAGCACTTCCTGCCGGAGGACAAACCTATTGACTATGAGAAGCTCATTGCCGGGTGCTTTGCCCACAAGAAGAAAGGCAGGGCGTCATCATGGAAACTCAACTATGACTGGGCGGTGATTCGCAGGGAGTCAAAGCGTGTGATGAAGCAGCTCCAGATAATGGTCGATGGTGGTGACTATGTGTCTGCCGTCGATGGTGTGTTGCTGTTCCTTGAGACATTGTGTCAGTACTTCAAGGAAGACAATTTCGATTATGACTACAACACCTATGAAGGCAAGGACTTCAGCGAGCGCACGGCATTGGCGATAGTGCGCAAGCTACTGCTCTCGAAGGACAAGGAACTGGACAAGCAGGAAAAGCTCCGGGTTGTCGAGCGCCTGAAGACGATTGACAGAAGAAGGGTGATTGATGAGTATCTGGACGGTGGTGTGGGGAGACTCATCTCCGATGCCCAAGAGGTTCTGTTGGATGACGAGCAGATGCTTGCGGCTTTGGACGAGAAGATAGCCACAGAACGGTATGACCACAGAAGGGCTTCTCTGATTATACAGAAGGCGACACTGCTCAACAGCATGAGCCGTCAGGAGGAGGCGGAGGAACTGATAAGGCGGAATCTGCACATCGAAGAAATACGCAAGTATGACCTTGACCAGTTAATCATAGATGGCAAGTTCGATGAGGCTGTGAAGAAATGCGACACCTACCTACACGAGAAGGGCAACAGGACCGAAACATGGATGGAATACAAGTTTGCCATTGGCGAGAAAACAGGCGACAAGAACATAACACGCACTGTCTTGCAATGGCTCTGCATCTATGCCAATGCTAATACAGATACGAAGTTGGAGTATTGTTCAAGGCTCAAGGCGTTGTGTGATAAAGAGCAATGGCTCAATATCCGTGAGACGCTGATCAAGGATATGGTGGAGACGAGCGGACGTAAGGAACTCGGTTTCCGGCTTATGATGCAGGAAGGACTGAACGAGCGTCTCTATGGTTATGTCTCAAGACTGATGTCAAATGTCAATAGTTACGACTGGAACAGTACGGTGGGGGGAGAATTGCTGAAATACTATGCCATCTGCGCCGATGCGTTCACTCCGGAACAGCAGGAAGCACTGGAGAAGCGCATCTACGACGCCATCCTGAGCGAGGCTGCATATTCCAATAAGGAGAAGGAGTATTACGGCGTGAAATCAGGAATCCGCACCTTGTCTGAGATTCGTCCGGAAGCCCATGCCAAGGCTGTTACTCTGCGTGACAATCTCATCCGCCTTTACCCCAGGAAACCATTGTTCCTGTCAATTCTGAAGGAACTGAGTCTGTAATTCGCCAAGCGACATGAAAAGACCTGTTCGTCAACAGCAAACGACTTGAAGCAAAATATGCACATATATCGGGAACGACTCCAGTCATCCGGGAAGAATGATTAGCCGCCGTCACAATCCCAAAAGAAAAATAATATCAATAAATCTCGACCTACACACATGAGGAAACGTAAGAACAAATATGACGATTTACAAATGGAATTCAATTTCATGAATGATGTTACAGACATGAGCACGCACAGAGACACCGTCCATGCCACGACGCCATGCCGTGGCAGAGAATTGCCGATGTCAGAAGAAGGAGAACAAACTGCACTTTTCAAGCAAATCGACTGGCAACTCAAACATATAAGTAACTCCGAAGCGGGTTACGACTCCAGACTTAAGGCATTCATATTACGCTCGTTCTATACCGAGGGTAAGAGTGTCATGGAGATCGCTCATTTGATTTCGGAAGGGGTGGAAGGCGTGCCTTGCGTGACTCGTGAGAGAGTGAGGATGATTGTGTCGGAAATACGTCAGGATCTCCTGTCTATGTCTTCTTCCAGGAAACATAGCAAGGGGTTCATACCGCGAATGGACTTAGTGGAGAGAATGACGGAATACGCTGCTCACCACACTGGGCACGTGATAAAAGACAGAAAATGGCTCACATGCCCTCGTTTAGGGGCGATTGCGTTTCTTCTTCACAAAAAAGTCATAACTGGTGACACGGTCATCCCTTGGGTCAAGACCGAGAAGATATTGATTGACGAGAATATTGAGAAGAGGGTGTTCAATGCCTATTATGCCAGTTTGTTCCGTCTGCTTCAGAAAGAAGTTCGTCCGATGACGTACGACGCCATATTGCGAGACCTCCCCGACCAGCGCCAGATGAAAGGCAGGGAAGTCCGTGAAGACTTGCTGCGTGTCATCTTGCGACATGACGAGGTGTTTGAGGAAGTGGCAGATGATGTCTTCCAACTTTGTGCGGAACATCTGAATATGACTCAGCGCGTCGCGCGCATCATCTTTGAGGAAAAAGACATAACCCCATCTGAGTTGCAGAGAATCTATACCGAGCGTCATCGTGACACCTTCTCCGGTCCTTCATCTGCAGGAAAGGCTTATCCTTGGTGTGTGCCTGTTGGCAAGAGCAAATGGGTATATCGTGAGGACGGCATACGGCTGCGTGTGCCCGCTGCCCTCATTCGGGATTTCTGCAAGGAACATGTACGTTTCACATTGCAGGAGGTCAACGAATGCCTTGAGTCGCAAGGAATACACATCAACAAGTCGTCCGTACGGTGCTATATCATGCGTGATTGCCGTCCACTCAATTCAGATGGCAACACATTCTGTCTCACGTCAGAAATACCAGAGTCGGAGAAACACCTGTGGCGTTCAAAATACGCCACCACCACTCGCCTCCGCACGAGGGAATGGAAAAGCCTGATGGCGGAGGAAATCCGTCGCATCCTTGAATCCGCACCGTCGAGGAAGATGCGGAAGAACGATGTTTTGCATCAGTGCAAGCACATCCTGGAGCAAGAAGGCATTGTGCCAAACAACTTCTACAAGTTCGTCAACTCCTTGACTTGGCTGAAGTCCACATGCGAAGACGGGAAGACCTACCTTGAGATGGATACCTGACCCAGTATCGAGTCGATAAAAGATGAAAGATGAAAGCATGGAGTCAAATTGCTCCATTATCATAAAAATCCCAGGCGAATGGTGTGAGTTTCTTGGATAAATTTGGTTTTTCGCTCTCGTATCCGTAACTTTACCGTGCCTTGTTACAGATGCAGAGTTAATCATGTTAAAAAGAAGAGAAAAATGAAAAGAATTATTGTTATAGTAGCTGCCATTATATGCAGCATAGTGATGATGGCTCAGGACATCAGTCAGTTTAAGGTGCTCAGCGACTCGATATTTCATACGAACGAGGCTTACGTGAAAGGCAACAAATATCAGCGTGATGCGATGCTCTTCGTTGACATGCTTGCCGACACACACCCCTACTATATAAAGAAGGAACGTCGTGACGAACTCTTTGGCCGCCAGACAGAACTCATGAAGGCATGTGCCGCATGCGGAAGTGATTCGGCATTCGTGGAACTGCTTATCCAAACACTGGGCGACCTGCGTGACAAGCACACCGATGTCATAGACCTTCAGCAGTTGGAGGCAAAGAAGAAGGCGAAACAAGAGTTGCAGGATTTGCAGCCAACAGATACAAATGCGCTGATGGCCAACAAGGGAGACCTGTTCCACTACCAGATCATTGCCGAGAAGGGCGTCTGCTATCTGCAGTTCAACCAGTGTGCCGATGCCAGGACCCTGCGCGACGAGTCGTTGCCTCGATGGGACACTATGCTCGACGAGATGTTTGCCAAGATGAAGGAGCAGGGCATAAAGCGTCTCATCGTGGATGCGCAATACAACAACGGCGGCAGCAGTATGCTCTGCGATGAGTTGCTCATTCGCCTCTGCCCGTTAGAACAGTTGCAGACTCTTTCTACGTCTCTGCGTTTCTCACGCCTGATGGCTGCCTACAACCCACGCATTGCCGTTGCCAAACAGAGTTGGGAGGCTGACGGACACATCGACGAACTCTACCCCATGCCGTCGGGCAAGGTGGGGCCCGACTTCGTGCAGCCCGAGGTGTTCGACGGCAAGACCATCTTCGTGCAGAGCGAAAGGACATTCAGCAGTGCCGGCATACTGATGACACTGGCCAGAGACAATCACATCGGCCTCATCGTGGGCACAAACTCCACATTCTCGCCCTCACACTACGGCGAGGTGCTGCCCTATAGATTGCCTAACACAAACGTCATCGGCACCATCAGTTGCAAGTACTTTGCCCGTCCTGACAAGGAACATCTTGACGACAAGAGTCTCATGCCTGATGTATCTCTCGATCTTACAGACAAGGAAAAGGCGTTAGACACGATTCTTAAGCAATTAACAATTAACAATTAACAATGCATATTCAAGGTTATGCCGAAATCTTATTCAAAGCAATTCAGTCTATATGATAGTGGGCTCGTGCTCTCTTCCGTCGAGCAACTGCCCACCGCTTCTGCCTCAGTCGCTTTTACTGTTGACTCAGCAAAAGTCTTCCGTGAGGATGTCGATATAGTTCCCATCACACTCTCCAACGGCATCCATAAAGCGCCATAGGTGCGACAGATCACAGCGTAGGGCGTGAGCCCTATGGACATTTATGTCAAGATTTTTGGCAGATTTGTTTCAGTTAAAAAAAACACCCTCACCCAGCAAGGCATTATTTATGTCAAGATTTTTGGCAGATTTGTTTCAGTTTCCAATACCCTCACGCCAGTGAGACATCATTTCCGAAAAAGGTTCAGTCAGATTTGTTTCAGGTGGGTTCTATAAATTCATTTCTGGCGATTTTGAGGTTTGTTCCGAGCAGATTGCTGTGCGGAAGGAAGGATTGATGCGGGCATCATGACTGACTGACAAACAGCAAGATGCAAAGAAAAAGCCAAAAGCATCAAAATAGCAATACACACCCATAGTTTGTTAATTATTTATTTTTGCGGGGAATTAATAGAACACCCCTTATGTCCTCTGCACACCGCAATCGGCTCAGCACACGGGTCAGATGTGCAGATGCACTCCGCTCTGCGATGACATCCTCGCACACCACTATACAGAACCTACATGAAACTTTTTTTTGTCATGTTATGGATATTTAGTAACTTTGCGACGGAAATCCTTTCACCATTTGATCAAGTCATTATTAACCATACAAAAGGAAATTAGCGTATTATGAAAAAATTTCTACTTTCAATCATCGCGCTCTGCATGTGCACAATAGCATTTGCAGGCACTTACACTTACACACACGCGCCAAAAAACGGCGAAGGCAGTGATTCGGAATGGACATACAACACAGAGGAGTTCACCATCACCCAGATTAAATCGGGTACATCAGATGTCAACGCCACATATAACGAGCTGCGTCTGTACAAGAATCACTCTCTCGAGATCAAGGCGAATGACCCATTAAGGCGTATCATATCAGTGACATTCAACTGTTCCGATGCCAAATACGCGACAACGCTTGAGGGTTGTGAAGCCGCCAACGTAGGGAGTTGCACAAAGACCGGCACTGAGGTGTGCTTCGCTCTGGCATCCCCTGCCGAATCGTTCACGGTGACAGCCAGCGCAGGTCAGGTACGCATAACGACCATCACGATTGAATACTCCACAGCAGGTGAGGAAGTGATTCCCGCACCTTTGTTCAGCGTGGCCGCCGGTGCATACTACACCAGTCAGACAGTAGAGATCTCCGCTGAGGCGGGCGAAGTGTATTACTCCTTCGACCAAGAGAACTACACGAAGTACACAGAGTCCCTGACGATAGACAAGACCTCCACGCTCAGCGCCTATGCGGAAGTGAACGGCAAGAAGAGCGCCGTGAAGACCGCTACATACTCCATCGCCATCACCTACGCAAGCCTCGACGACCTGTTCAAGGAGACTCCGACCGAAACAGGATGGCCGGTGATAGTGTCTATCCAGAAAGAGGAAATCGCAGGTTTCTACATGGCACAGGACAAATACAAGAACGGAGTCTATCTCACACGTCAGGCAGGCGGCAAGAATTTCGAGTTGTACAAGTCCGATGTTCCTGACTCATGGAATGTCGGTGATAAGCTGACGGGTACTGTCAAGGGTATCTATCAGATATATAATGACCAGTGGGAGATCAGCCTGAACGACGAAGGCTGGAGTCTTCTAATCAACGAGGACATAACGGGACACACGACAGTCCTGCCGCCGAAGATTTTCTTCGACGCAGAAACCAAGACAGTCACCATCATCGACGTGTTGGGTCAGAACACGATATACTACACCACAGACGGCAGTGAGCCTGATGACAGCAAGACACTTTACGAAGGTCCGTTCACCATCACCAAGACCACTACCATCAAAGCCGTATGCTACGATGACGACGACCAGAAGAGTGAAGTGACCACAATGGAGTGCGCGATCATCGAAGCCATCACCGACCTCGCGTCACTGAAGGCCGCATGCACCGCCACATCCGAGGCAGACGCACCAGAGGTGACATTCACACTCAATGACATCAAGGTGACAGGCGTCAACGGCCAGAACATCTTCGTGCAGGACGCCACCGGCTCGTTCCTCTTCTTCGACAAAGCCAAGACAGCCAAGTTCGTGAAAGGCGACGTGCTCAGCGGCAGTGTGAGCGGCAAGCTCTATTCGTACAACAACCTCCCGGAACTCTCCGTCACCGACTCATGGTCCAAGGCGACAAGCACAGCCGGTGAAGCCGTCCAGCCGGTCAAGGTCAATGCGGCAGACATCACAAAGGCGGACGCAAGCCGTTTCGTCCGTTTCGAGAACCTGACATTCGTAAGCAGTGCGGAAACCAGCAAGAAGATGAACTACACCCTCATGGACGCCACAGGCACTGTGGTACTCCGTGACAACTTCGGCAACCTCAGCGGCATCTCGTTCAACGCAGACTGCAAATACAACATGAACGTGTTCGTCATACCGTTCAAGGACGACATCCAGTACTATGCCGTCGATGCGAGCGACATAGAGGTCATCTCAAGCAAGGCAGACCCTCAGACACGATTCCTCTGCGACCAACTGTATGTTGACATCACAAAGGGCAAGACAGACGCCGGCAGTTCGGTGTCAACCCAGTCAGACGGTGCTAAGACCTACACATCATCAAACGAGAAAATCGCCACAGTAGATGGCGCCGGCATCATCACCCCGCTCCGCACCGGCATCTCCACCCTGACAGTGACCACCGCACCGACCGACAAGTACATGGAAGGGACAGCATCCGTTCCGCTCAGAGTACAGTCAGGCAACGAAGGTACACTGGAGTCGCCATTCACGGCAGGTGACATCTACGCCAACTTCATCGACGGCGACACACTGAAGAACGTATGGGTAAAGGCATACATCGTAGGCTACGCCGACGGTTCCATGTCACAAGACAAAGTGATGTTCGGTCAGGCAGGCGAGGTTGTCTCAAACATCGTAATCTCAGATGACCAGAACGAGGATGACGTCAAGATGACAGTGCCAGTGGAACTCGCGAGCAAGAGCGACGCACGCACCGGTCTCAACCTCAAGGATCATCCGGAGAACGTGGGCAAGACAGTATGGCTCAAGGGAAGCATCATCAAGTACTTCAGCCAGGCAGGTCTCAAGAACATACGTGAATACACATTCGACGCGAGTGTCATCAACCACCTCAACGTAGAGGAGAAGACAGCCGACAACGCCATCTACAACCTTGCGGGACAGAAGATATCCGCACCTGCCAAGGGTCAGATTGTCATCATCGGCGGCAAGAAAGTGGTTTATTGATATCACCTTATGAGTAAAGGGGAGAGGACGAGCAGGTGCCCTCCCCTTTCTTTTTACAACCTCGGCAGAGCATTCCCCAACGACAAATGAACAGACTATTACTTACAGCAGTCGCCGCCGTAATGAGCCAGACGCTGTCCGCCCAGTCAGCGCTTCAGCAGACAAGAGAGCGAATATGGCACGAATGGACCGAGACCATCCAGAACAGCGACACCTTCGCACTGCCTCAGCCCGACTCACTGAGCAAGGCGCAGACATTCACATGGACCATCCCGGAGGAACTCGAGAAGAGCGCCGTGATGCAGTTCTACTATGGGACCAAAGGCGAGAAGCCTCAAGACGGCTTTCCCCTATTCGTGTATATGCACGGCTCCGGTCCGAAGATGTTGGAGTGGTACACCGGCCAGAAGTTGTCACTTCAGTTCGAGGACGGACCGTCAGTCTATGCCATCCCACGCATACCTAACGAGGGCGAGCTCTACCGCTGGTGGCAGAAAGGCAAACAGTGGGCTTGGGAGAAGTTATTGCGACGGGCATTCGCATCTGGTGTCGTGGACCCGGAGCGTGTGTATTTCCTCGGGATATCCGAAGGCGGCTACGGCGCACAACGTCTCGCCTCGTTCTATGCTGACTACCTCGCCGGTGCAGGCCCGATGGCAGGAGGCGAACCACTCAGGAACGCTCCTTGCGAGAACCTGTCGAACACCGCTTTCTCACTAATCACCGGAGAGATGGACTATATGTTCCGCCGCCGCGAGATGACAGAGAACACAAGTCGCACACTTGACAGTTTAGCGACCTTGTATCCTGGGGAATACACACACAGAGTGGAACTCCAGACAGGCCGTGGGCACGGAATCGACTACACCTCCACCACGCCTTGGCTATCAAGGTACAGGCGTGACGCCCAGCCGACCCAGTTCCGCTGGGAGAACTACGAGATGGACGGAGTGAAGCGGAACTCATTCTACAACATAGAAGTGATTGAGGAAGGAGAAGCCTATCGCACATACTACGACGTGCGCATCAAGGACAACGAGGTGGATATCAGTATTCAGGACGTAGAATACGAGACCACGTTCACAGACCCGAACTGGAACATACCATTCTACTTTGCCCGGCATCTCACAGAGTCGAAGAGCGGGAAACTACGCGTGTATCTCTCAGAGAAACTCGTCCGTCTCGACAAGAACGTCACAGTCCGCGTGAACGGCAAGAAGGTGTTCAAAGGGAAAATGAAGATGGAACAAGCATCAATAGAGTCAACGATGCGACAGTCGCTCAAGCTATGGGGCGACCCATTGAGGATATTCCCGGCTTGCGTCGAGGTGGAGATAGGTAAGTAGAGTTAGAGAGATAACTCAGGTAACAAAGGAGGAGCCGGCGCCGGCTCCTCCTTTGTCTTAGTTAGTGAAGGCGAGACGACCCTCCGAGACAGTGACCCGTATCGGGTTGTCCTTGTCGATGGAGCCCTCTATCATCTGCCGGCTGAGTTGGTTGAGGAGCGAACGCTGGATTACCCGTTTCACCGGTCTTGCGCCGAACTGTGGGTCAAAGCCCTCATCAGCGATCAGGTCGAGAGCGGAGTCAGACAGCTCAAGGGTGACACCGGCATCCGCCAGCATTTTACCGACACCCTTAACCTGAAGCCGGACGATGTCACGTATCTGAGTCTTGCCGAGCGGTCCGAAAGTGATAATCTCATCAACCCTGTTCAGGAACTCAGGCCGCATGACCTTGTGGAGAAGCTCATCGGTAAGGTTGCTCGTCATGATGATGATGGTGTTCTTGAAATTGACCGTACGACCTTTGTTATCCGTCAGCCTGCCGTCGTCAAGCACCTGCAGCAATGTATTGAACACATCAGGATGGGCTTTCTCAATCTCGTCAAACAGAATCACGCTATACGGTTTGCGCCGTACCGCCTCCGTCAGTTGCCCACCCTCATCATATCCCACATATCCAGGAGGCGCACCGATAAGCCGGCTCACACTGTACTTCTCCTGATACTCACTCATATCGATGCGTGTCATCAGCCCCTCGTCATTGAACAGGCAGTCCGCCAGAGCCTTCGCGAGCTCCGTCTTTCCCACGCCCGTAGGACCGAGGAAGATGAAACTGCCGATAGGACGTTTCGGGTCCTGCAGCCCCGCCCTGCTCCGTCTGACAGCGTCGCTCACCGCCTGAACAGCCGCATCCTGACCAATGACACGACGGTGGAGCTCGTCCTCCAGACAGAGCAGTTTGGCTTTCTCGCTCTGGAGCATCTTGCTGACGGGTATTCCGGTCCAGCGGCTCACCACGTCCGCGATGTCATCAGCCGTGACCTCCTCCTTTATCATGGCATCATTGCCCTGAACACCTCTCAACTGTTCCTGTATGGCGTTGATGTCGTTCTGCAGTTCCTGCAACTTGCCATATCTGATCTCAGCCACCCTTCCGTAATCCCCCTCACGCTCAGCCTTATCAGCAAGGAACCGCAGATGCTCAATCTGAATCTTATCTTGCTGAATACGGTTGACGAGCTCACGCTCCTTCTCCCACTTGCTCCTGTAGCGCCCTTCCTCACTCCTGAGAGAGTCTATCTCCTCATTGAGCTGTGCGAGTTTCACTTTGTCATCATCACGCTTAATGGCCTCACGCTCAATCTCAAGCTGTTTCAGGCGACGGGCAATCTCATCAAGTTCCTCAGGCAGAGAGTCACGTTCCATTCTCAGCCTGGCAGCCGCCTCATCCATCAGGTCTATCGCCTTGTCAGGAAGGAAGCGCTCGGTGACATAGCGGTTGGATAGTTCCACAGCCGCTATGATGGCGTCATCCTTGATGCGCACCTTGTGATGGTTCTCGTAACGTTCCTTCAGCCCCCTGAGAATGGAGATGCTGCTCATCACGTCAGGCTCATCAACCATGACCGTCTGGAACCTACGTTCGAGAGCCTTGTCCTTCTCAAAGTACTTCTGGTACTCATCCAGCGTAGTAGCCCCGATGCTCCTCAGTTCGCCACGCGCCAACGCCGGCTTGAGGATATTAGCCGCGTCCATAGCCCCCTGGCTCTGTCCAGCACCAACGAGAGTATGAATCTCGTCGATGAAGAGTATGACTCCACCATCAGCCTGAACCACCTCCTTGATGACCCCCTTGAGACGCTCCTCAAACTCGCCCTGGTATTTCGCTCCCGCAATCAGCGCACCCATATCAAGACTGTACAGGCGCTTGTCACGGAGATTGTCAGGCACATCGCCACTGAGAAGTCTTCCGGCAAGCCCCTCGACTATGGCAGTCTTGCCAGTTCCGGGCTCACCTATCAGTATCGGGTTGTTCTTAGTGCGACGGGAGAGAATCTGCAGCACCCTTCTGATTTCCTCGTCACGTCCGATGACCGGATCAAGTTTTCCGTTACGGGCGAGTCCGATGAGATCCGTGGCGAAGCGGTCGAGATACTCGTTCCCGTTCTTGTTAGTCTGTCTTACATTCTCCATAAATCAATCCATTCTGGTTTACACCCACATCTTTACAACAATCGTGCCAAATAATCGAAATGGCGAGACATACTCTTCATCAGGGACAAGTCCATGAGGAAAGCGCCATCACGCCGGCAATCCCCACCCCACGACCGCCGGCGCGACCGCCGACCTGCCGGCCAGGCTCATGCGGACGACACGGCCGGACACAACGGACGACATCCGCGCCGCGAGCGCATGACATTACCAACGCGAGCGCATGACATTATCAACGAGAGCGCATGAGACATCCCACTTGTTAGTAACAGGTGGTATATACCTGTTAGTAACAGGTGGCATATGGCTGTTAGTAACAGGAGGTATGCGCTGTTAGTAACAGGTGACATGCGCTGTTAGTAACAGGAGGTATGCGCTGTTAGTAA